>JBLMYG010000143.1:0-6092 GCA_050258155.1 Acidithiobacillales bacterium | reverse complement strand
CGACGAGGAGAGAAGCCGGCTCCACGGCCCGGCCGGAAGGCTGGTCGTCCCCCGAACCGGAGAGCGACACGGACGCGAAGAGCGGTTCCTCTTCTCCCTCGCCCGCGCGAGCGGCCGCAAGCGCCTCGTCCTCCTTGCGGCGGCGCGCGAGATCGCGACCGACCGCCCCCGTCTCCTCTCCCCCTTCCTCCTCGACCTTCTCCCCGAAGGAACGCGGCGCACTCTCCTCTCCCGGGAGCTGGGAGAGGAGAGCGAGCCGCTTGTCGGGAACGTCGAATGGCTGCCGGCCGGTCGGGTCCCCGCGGACGGTCCCCCGCTCGACGGCGACGAGGCGCTCCGCCGGCTCCTCACGGAGGCGCCCGCTCTCGCGAGAGAGCTTCCTGACGTGGCCGGGCAGCTCGACAGGGCGCTCCGCCGCGGCCGGAGCCGTGCCCTCCGACGCTTCACCGCGTACGAAGGGAGGATCGGACGCCCGGTGGCAACCCTCGCCATCAGCGGGCCGATTCTCTCGGCGAGCCGTCTCGAGCGCCTTTCGCAATGCGCTTACCGCTCGTTCCTCGAGCACGCCCTCGGCCTCCCGGCCGCGCCGGACGCCGACGCCGACGGGATCTTCGCGCTCGACCCGGTCGAGCGCGGAAACGCGGTCCACGCCGCCCTCCGCGACCTGACGCGGAAGCTCGCGGCCTCGAAGAGGTCCTTTACCGACCTCGGCAGGGAGGAGATCGAGAAGACGGCCTCGGACGCCGCGCGGGAGGCCGTCGCGGCCGCCGTCTCCTCCCGGCGCGCGACGCCGCCCCCCGTCCTCGTGGACGTCGAGGAGCGGCGGCTTCGCTTCCTTCTCCTCGGCCTCCTCGACTATCTCGCATCGTCCCCGGCCGGGCTCCCGCCGGCCGGGGCGGAGGTCCGGTTCGGACCGCAAAACCTCGACCCCGCCGACCGGGACGACGACCCCGTCCTCTTCACCGACACGCCGGTCACCGTGCCGGGCCTCCCCTTTCCGGCGAAGCTCCGCGGGCGGATCGACCGGCTCGATCTCGGGGACGGCTGCGCCCTCGTGGTCGACTACAAGACCGGAAAGCCGGCCCCGTACGGAAAGGAGAACAGGGGCAGGAAGCTCGTGGCCGCCGGCGAGCGACTCCAGCTCCCGGTCTACGCCCTCGCGGCCCGGCTCCTCGGGGCGACGGCGGTCGAATCCGAATACCTCTTCGTGGAGGAGACGGCGGGGGAAAAATCGGTCGTGACGCCCCACCACTTCGACGAGTCGACGACCGACGCGGCCGTCGCGGCCCTGCGGGACGTCCTCGTCCTTCTCGACGAGGCGATCCGCGCCGGGCTCCTCTTCCCGAAGACGAAGAGCCTCCGGACGTCGGACCTGTGCCGCTCCTGCGACTTCGCCCCGGTCTGTGGCCCCGGACACCGGCGGGTCTACGAGCGGAAGTGGAGCGGAGAGGCGCGAGGCGGGGCGCTCCATCCGCTCGCCCGGCTCGGGGAGATTCCGTGACGCTCCGGGACGATCCCGCTCGGACTCGCGCGCGGAGCGAGACAGGCTCCTCCTTCCTCGTCGAGGCCTCGGCCGGGACCGGGAAGACGACGACGCTGATCTCCCGGATCCTCACGCTCGTCCTCGAGAGGAAAGTCCAGCTCCGAAGGATCGCGGCCATGACCTTCACGGAGAAGGCCGCGGGCGAGATGAAGACGAAGCTCCGTCAGGAGCTGGAGAAGGAAGCGGCGGCGGGGCTGGGGGCGGCGGTGCGCGCGCGGCAGGCGATCCTCGAGCTGGAGTCGGCCGAGGTCTCGACGATCCACTCGTTCTGCGCCCGGCTTCTCCGCGAGCGCCCCGTGGAGGCGGGCGTCGACCCGGACTTCGTCGCCGGCGACGAGCTCCTCGCGGCCGACCTCGCCGAAGAGGCGTTCGAGACCTGGTTCGACCGGACGGCGCGGATCGCGGGGAGCCCCGTCGCCGCCGCCCTCCTCGCCGGCGCCGAGCCCGAGGGGATCCACAAGCTCGCCGTGGGGCTTTACGAGAACCGCCTCGTCCTCGATCGGACGACGCTCCCGACCGATGCCCGGGACGAGGCGATCGAGAGGCTCGACCGGTCGATCGAGGCCGTCGAGCAGGTCGATGGGGCGCTCTCTTCTTCGAAGAAGAGGACGGAACAGGTCGCCCTGGTTCGGCAGTACGCCGCCGGCCTTCGGAACGTCCGGCGTGCGCTCTCGGAGGGCGCGCCGCCCGCCTCGCTCCCCGAAGGGATCAAGCTTTCGAACGCGTGGCCCGCCGAGGCACGGGAGCTGATCAAGGAGGCACGCCTCCTCGTCGAACCTCTCGAAGAACTTCTCCGGGCGCTCCCGTTCGTTCCGACTCTGACCGCCCTCGTCGAGGAGATCCGGACGTCTTTCTTCCGAACCGTCGAGGAGGCAAAGAGCGAGAGGGGGATCCTCGACTTCGACGACCTCCTCCTGCGGGCTCGCGACCTCCTCAAGAAGTCCCCCGCGGCCCGCAGGCACTTCCACGCGCGGTTCGACACGCTCGTCGTCGACGAGTTCCAGGACACCGACCCGGTCCAGGCGGAGATCGTCATGCGCCTCGCCGCTCCGACCGATGGGCAGGGCGAGGACTGGACGTCGCTGAAACCGGAGCCGGGGCGCCTCTTCCTCGTCGGCGACCCGAAGCAGTCGATCTACCGCTTCCGGCGCGCCGACGTCGAGGCGTACCGCGAAGCGGCGAAGCAGATCGCGGTGAAGCTGCCGCTCGAGACCAACTTCCGCTCCTCGGTCCCCCTGATCGAGTTCGTGAACGCCGTCGGTTCGACGCTCCTCCCCAAGCCGGAGCCCGGCTCCCCGTGGATGGTCCCCTACGTCGATCTCTTCCCCGGACCGAAGGCGGCCGCCACGCCGTCGCCGGGAGTCCTCTACCTCGCCCCTACGCCGCCCGAGCCCTCGACGAAGCGGGCATCCGTGCCCGACGGCGGCGACGATACGGAGGACGAGGAGCAGATCAAGGTCAACGAAAAGGAGGCTCGGGCCGTCGCGAATCTCCTCCTCGCCCGTTTCTCCGCCGGCGAGCGGCCGTGGGGACGGATCGCCGTCCTCGTCCCGCGCCACTCGGCCATCGAGCTCCTCCAGGAGGCGTTCCGGGAGGCGGGGATCCCGTTCCTCCTCGAAGGGGGAAAGAGCTTCTACCGGCGAGAGGAGACGGCCGCCGTCGTCGCCGCCCTCTCCGCGATCGACGATCCCGGCGACGCCGTTTCGGTCGTCGCCGCGTTCAAGTCGCTCCTCTTCGGCCTGTCGGACCTCGAGCTGCTCGAGGCCGCTGAAGCGGGCGTCCGGTTTGAAAATCTCTCGTCGGTCCCCGAAGGCTCGCCGCTCCGTCCGGCGGCCGACCTGATCCGCCGCCTCCACGAAGCGCGTCACAAGAGGCCCGTCGCCGAGACGCTCGCCGATCTCCTCCGCGCCACGCAGGCCTTCGCCTCGGCGGAGAACGGCGCCGTCGTGAATCCGGTGCAGGCCGCTGCGAACCTCGAGAGGCTGCTCGTCCTGGCGCGAGACCTCGACCGGGAGCGGCTCTCCTTCCGGGAGGCGGTCGGACGCCTCCGTCGGCGGACGGAGAAGGACGGGCCGGAGCCGGCGGCCCGCGTCGAGGAGGCCGACGCCGTCCGACTCATGACGCTCCACAAGGCCAAAGGGCTGGAGTTCCCGGTCGTCGTTCTCGCGGACTTCGGATTCAAGGAGCGGAAGCGGCGGGGGGAGAAAGCCGCCGTCGTCTGCGAAAAGGCGGGAGGGCGGTACGGCGTCCGGCTTCGCTTCGGAGGCACCGATGTCGGAACGGCGCGGCTGACCGAGGTCGTGGAGCAGGACGAAGAGCGGCAAGAGGCCGAGAACCGACGTCTCCTCTATGTCGGCATGACGCGGGCGAAGGAGCGCCTCGTCGTGTCGTGGTTCCGCAAGCGGACGCTGAAGAAGGACGGGGAGGTCTCCGACTCGATCGGGAAGAGCTTTCTCGCGCCCCTCGCCCGCTTCGAGGAAGCCCCGAGGAAGATCGGCTCGCTCGTGGAGGTCGTCCAGCCCGACCTCTCCGCCCCGGGGCCCCTCGCCGACGCCCCGGAGGCCGGGGGGGCAGTCGACCTCGCCGCCGCGATGGCCGAGGCGGACGCCCGTCTCGAGAAGGTCCGGGTGACCGCTTCCCGTCGCCTCCGCCGGGCCGGCGAGAAGGACACCCCCCTTCCCGTCGCGCACGAGGACGCCGAGCCCGCCGACCGGGACGATGCACCGGACCGCGCGCGCCGGATCGGGATCGCCGTCCATGCGGCGATGGAGGCCCTTCTCGAGAGGTCTTCTCCCCCCGACGCAGCGGCGACTCGGGAGGAGATCCGGAAGGCCTGCGAATCCCTCTTCGAAGACGAGCGCCGCGAGGTCGCTCCCCTCGTCGAGGAGCTGCTGTCCTCGCCGGTCGTGAGTCGCGCCTTCGCGGCCCGGCGCCGATTCGTCGAGCTCCCCCTCCTCTTCCTCGACGAGACGTCTCCCGCGCCCGTTCTGGTCGAGGGAAAGATCGACCTTCTCTTCGAGGAGACCGACGGCTGGCAGATCGTCGACTGGAAGACCGACCACGCACCGACGGCCGCGGAGCGGCGGGGGCGCGAGGAGGTCTATCGCCCGCAGCTCGCGGCGTATGAAGAGGGCCTCGGGAAGCTTCTCGGCCCCGGCGCCGTGGTCAAGCGCGGCCTCCTGGTCTTCGCCCGGGCGCTCAGGGAGTGAAGAAGCGGTAGTACTCGACTCCCGAGAGACTCGCGCGCTGGGCCCAGCCGTCCACGATCTCGTCGAAGCGGACGAACTCGGGCGTCCGTTCCTCGCCGACGCGGAAGAGCCCCGGCTCGATCGGGACGAGAAGCCGCTCGGCACCGTCCGGCGTTTCCATCCAGAGCTTCCCTTTCCGGAAGAAGACCCTGAAGTCGTTCGTCCATGGATTCGTTGCGCGGTAATGGCCGCGGAAAGCCGCCGATTCCTTCGGGACGCTGAACGCACGCGGACCGTCGTACCCCTTCGTCACGTACCACGACGGTCCGTAGAGCGCCTCGACCACCTTGCCGCTCTGACGGCCGAACTGAAGGAGATAGAGACTGAAGTCGGGGTGCCCGACCCAGAACCGGTCCTCCCCCCGAGGCTCGAGCACGTAGCGGGCTCCGTCCTTCACGAGGAAAAGGTGATCGTTCTCGGCCGTGAAGACGAGCCGCTCGCCGAGCGAGCTGACAAAGGTGCCCGCATAGTCGCGGGCGCCGGGGACCAGCCTCCGGTCGACGTGGGGCACCTCCGGAAGCGCCTCTCCCTTCTCCGAAGCGATCAGCGTTCCGAGGACGAATTCGGCGAACTCCGTCGGCCTCGAGTCGGGGCGGGCCACGTTCGTCAGGACGATGACGCCGAGCCCGCGGTCGAGGTCGGCGGCCAGTGCCGACGTGAACCCGAGCATTCCCCCGGTGTGGCGGAGGGCCGTCCGGCCCTCGATCCGCCGGACGAAGAAGCCGTAGCCATAGGCCGTCGGCTCGAAAGGGCTCACGCGGATCCATGGCTGGACCAGCCGCTCGAAGCTCTCGGCTGAAAGGATCCGCCCCGAGGGGCCGACGCCCCGGCCGAGGATCGCCTTCATCCACTTCGCCATGTCGGGGGCCGTCGAGAGAATGCAGCCGTCGGCCCCCGCATACTCGATCCACTGCGCCTCGACGAGCGGGTCGTCCGGATGCGGCGGCCGGTCGTCGTGCAGAGGAACGTAGCCCGAGGCGGCATCCGCCTTGTCACCGAATGTGATCGCTCCTCTCGTCGAGGCCATTCCGAGGGGCGAAAAGATCTCTCGGGCGAGCATCTCCGCGTAGGAGCGGTGCCCGGCCTGCTCGGCGACGAGCCCGAGAATCTGGTAGCCGATGTTGGAGTAGTGATAGCCGGCGCCCGGTGGGACGTGCGGCTTCCGTTCGCGGACCGCGAGGGCCTGCGCCACCGGCGACGGGATGTCTCCCCGGTCGGCCGGGAGGCCTGCGCAGTGCGTCAGCAGCTGGTGGAGGGTCGGCGGTCGCGAGCCGCCCGGTGCCTCGAACCACTTGAGATAT
>JBLMYG010000142.1:0-16526 GCA_050258155.1 Acidithiobacillales bacterium | reverse complement strand
AAGTGGCAGTTCTTCATCCAGAAGGGGCGGATGGAGTCGCCCTCGAAGAGGAAGAGCATTCCGGCGTCCTTCGGGAGCGACTCGCGGAACATCAGCCCCTGAGCCCGCTCCGCATCGGTCATTGCGAGCTCCAGCCGGAGGGTGACGCCCGACGGAAGGATCGCGCGGGGGCCGGCGTCGGGCGTCGGCCCGGGCGCCGGCGTTGCCGTCGCAGCGGAGCCCGACCCGGAGCGGGCGCAGGCGGCGAGGGCGAGCGCGAGCCCGAGAAGGGCGGCACGGAACGTCACGTCCTCTCCACCGGCGGGAGGGCGCGCTCGTCCAGGATTTCCTCTCCCTCGCGCCGGATGCCGTATTTCTTGGCATAGTAGCGGAAGGAGCGTTCCGTCATCTGGAGAAGGCTGGCGGCGCGGATCTGCACGCCCCCCGTCCTCTCGAGGGCCTGCTGCATGAGGCGCTTGCCGAGCCACTCGAGGTACCGTTCGAGGTCGATCCCGTCGGACGGCAGGTCGATCCCTTCGAGCGAGGCCGTCGGGGGGACGCCCGCGGGGTGGAGGAACACCTCGGGGAGCGAGCTCGTCGTGATGACGTCGCTCGGCTCGAGCGCGACCGTCCGCTCGATCAGGTTCTCGAGCTCGCGGACGTTCCCCGGCCAGCCGTACGCCTCGAGGAGGCGCATCGCCTCGGTGGAGATTTTCTTCTCCGGCATCCCCTGCTCCCGCGCCACCTTGCGGAGGAAGTGCCGGACGAGGTAGGGGATGTCCTCGCGACGCTCGCGGAGAGGCGGGATCGGGAGCGGGATGACGTTGATCCGGTAGAAGAGGTCCTCGCGGAACGCGGCCTCGCTCACCCTCTTCGCGAGGTCCTTGTTCGTCGCGCAGATGATCCGGACGTCGACCGGCTCCTCCGTGTTCCCGCCGACACGCCGGATGACGCGCTCCTGCAGGGCCCGGAGGAGCTTCACCTGCATCGTCAGCGACGTCTCGCCGATCTCGTCGAGGAAGAGGGTCCCCCCTTCGGCCTCCTGGAACAGTCCCTTCTTCTCCCGGATCGCGCCCGTGAAGGCCCCCTTTTCGTGGCCGAAGAGCTCCGACTCGAGGAGGCTCTCGGGCATCGCGCCGCAGTTGATCGAGACGAAGGCGCGCGCCGAGCGGACCGACGCGTCGTGGATGGCGCGGGCAATCAGCTCCTTCCCCGTGCCCGACTCTCCGGAGATCAGGACGGTGGACGAGGTCTTCCCGATCCGGTCGACGAGCTCGAGGAGAGCGCACATCTTCCGCGAAACCCCGACGACACCGTGGGAGGACTTCTCGATCCGCTGCCGGAGCGCGACGTTCTCCTCCGCCAGCCGCTTGCGTTCGATGGCCCGCTCGACGACGTGCTTGATCTCCTCCACGTCGAAGGGCTTGGAGATGTAGTCGTAGGCGCCGGCCTTCAGCGCCTCGATGGCGGTCTTCGTGGTCGTGTAGGCCGTGATCATCACAACGGGGACGGACGGAGCGAACTCACGGCTCTTCTTGAGGATCTCGAAACCGCTCCCGTCGGGCATCTTCACGTCGGTCAGGACGAGATCGGGGAGGGACTCCTCGAGCCGGGCGAGCCCCTCCTTGCAGGAGCGTGCGGTCGCCACGCGGTAGCCGGCGCCCCGGAAGACGATCGTCAGGAGGTCGACGATGCCGGCCTCGTCGTCGACGATGAGGAGCTCGGGCCCCGGCGCCGCCATCACGCAACTTCCCGGGCCACGACCGGCCCGCTGGCGTTAACGCTCGCCGGGAGCGCGATGGTCACCGTGGTGCCGCGGAGGGGCTCTGTCGCCACGTCGATCCGGCCGCCGTGCTCCTCGACGATCCGGTAGACGATCGCGAGGCCGAGCCCCGAGCCGCCCCGAAAGCTGTGGGCGAAGGGGGTGAAGAGGCGGTCGCGCTCCTCCGCCGTCATGCCGCGCCCCTGGTCGGTGAACGAGACGGTCCAGGAGCCGTCGGAGAGTCGCGCCTTCACGGCGAGGGAGCCGCCCGAGGGCATGGCCGCGACGGCGTTTCGCGCGACGTTCCAGAAGATCTGGCGGAGCTGTCCGGGGTCGGCCGAAAGGATGGCGGAGGGCGGGTCGATGTCGAGCGTCATCGTATGCTGCGGCGAGATCTCGTCGCTGTGCTCGAGGAGCGTCAGGACGTCCCGCAGGGCCGCCGGGGCGTCGACGGGCTCCACGGCCCGTTCGCGCGGCCGGACGTAGCGGAGGAAATCCTCCAGGATCCGCGAAAGGCGCTGCGACTCGGTGACGACGATGTCCATCAAGCGGAGCTCTGCCGAGCCGGGTGCCACCATCCCCTTCAGCACCTGGACGGAGCCGGAGATGGAGGCGAGGGGGTTCCGGATCTCGTGCGCGATCCCCGCCGCGAGCTCTCCGACGGCGGCCAGCTTCTCCTTCAGCCGCACCTCGCCCTCCAGCTTCTTCAGGCGTGTCAGGTTCTGGAAGATGAGGATGCGCCCGGTGGCGTGGCCGCCGGCGTCCCGGAGCGGGCTGGCGGAGACCCCGAAAAAGGCCTCCTCCCCGCGCGTGGGCCGGAGAGTCTCGAAACGGAGGATCTCCCCCTCGGTTCCCAGGATCCGCTCCCAGCCCGCTGCGTCGAGGAGGCCGAGCCCGAGGACGGGCTGTCCGACGAGGTCGACGGACGGGAGGTCGAGAAGCTCCGCGGCCGCCCGGTTGGCGTACGTGACGAGGCCCCCGAGGTCGGTCGTCAGGACGCCGGAGGACATCGAGGAGAGGACGGAGGCGTGGAGAGCCTGGAGGCGGCCGATCTCCGCCTTCCGCCGCTCGACGTCGCGCCGCGCCTCCCGCAGCTTCTCCGACGCCTTCGAGACGAGAAGCGCCGTGACGGCGAAGGCCGCGACGTTCAGGGCGACGTTCCCGACGAGGGAGGCCGCGGCCCACCGGCGCGGCCCTCCGACGCTCGGCAGCGCGCCGAAGTACATCATGTCGACGAGGACCGTGTAGCAGACGGCGGCCAGGCCGGCGGCCGAGAGCGCCCCGCGGCGCCCGAGGAGGATCGCCCCGGCCGCGATGGCGGCCAGGTAGAGGAAGGTGAACGTCGAGTCGGGGCCTCCGGAGATCCAGACGAGGCCGGTGATGACGAGCAGATCGCCGAGGATCTGCAGGCCGGCGTTCGCCTCCGCCGGAATCCTCTCGAGCCCGAGGAGGGACCCGACGGAGAGAGAGCAGGCGAACGCGACGAGGTAGTAGACGACGTTGAGGGGGAGCGAGACGTCGAAGGTGATCTGGATGAGGAACGCCGAGAGCATCAGCGTGAAGACGACGATGAGGCGCAGGGAGGCGTAACCCCGGAGCAGGAGCCTGAGCTGGCCCGAGTCGTCGGAGCTGGTGGAGCTCACGCCTGAATTCTAGCGTTCGCGGCGCGCGTCGCCGCCCCGGACTCTTCTACTGGAGCTTCCCGATCAGATCGAACATCGGCATGTACATCGCCACGATGATCGTGCCGATGACCGTGCCGAGGATCGCGATCATGATCGGCTCCATCAGCTTCATGAGGCCCTCGACGGCGTTGTCGACCTCGTCCTCGTAGAACTCGGCGATCTTCGTCAGCATGGCGTCGAGCGCGCCGGTCTGCTCTCCGACGCTGATCATCTGGACGACCATGGACGGGAAGACCTTCGTCTCGGAGAGCGGCTCCGCGATGGTCCGGCCCGCCTCGACCGACTTCCTCACCCCCATGATGGCGTCCTCGATGATGGCGTTCCCGGCCGTCCGGGCCGTGATCTCCAGGCCATCGAGGATCGGGACGCCGGAAGAGGTCAGCGTGGCGAGCGTCCGGCAGAAGCGGGCGACGGCGATCTTCTTCATGATGTCGCCGAGGACGGGGAGCTTCAGGACGATCCCGTCGATGACCCGCCGGCCCCTGTAAGTGGCGTAGTAGCGGTTCACGAAGAAGCCGATCGCCGCGACGCCGATGGCGATGAAGAAGATGTAGCTCGCGATGAAGTTGGACGCGCGGATGACCATCCGCGTCGGCAGGGGGAGCTGGGCGCCGAGGGCGGCGAAGAGGGCGGCGAAGGTCGGGATGACCTTCCAGAGGATGATGAACACGACGATCGCCGCGACCGCGAGGACGGAGACGGGGTAGATGAGCGCGGTCTTGACCTGCCCCTTCAGCTTCACCGCCTTCTCGATGTAGGTCGAGAGACGGCGGAGGATGGTGTCGAGGATGCCGCCCGCCTCGCCCGCGGCGACCATGTTCACATAGAGGTCGTCGAAGGCCTTCGGGTGCTTGCGCATCGCCTCGGCGAGCGACGAGCCGGCCTCCACGTCCTGGCGGACGGCCAGGATGATCTTCTGGAAAAGCCGGTTGTCCTGCTGGCTGCCGAGGATCTCGAGGCACTGCACGAGCGGCAGGCCGGCGTCGATCATGACCGAGAACTGGCGCGTGAAGACGGCGAGACGCTTGGAGCTGACCTTTCCCGGGCCGACCTTCGGGATGGCGAACTCCTTCCCCTTCTCCTTGACGGTCGTCACCTCGATCTGGCGGCGCCGGAGGTCGGCGATGGCCATGTCTTTCGAGTCGGCGACGAGGACGCCGCCGGTGACGACCCCCTGCCGCGTCTTACCCTTCCAGACGAACTGGGCCATACGGAAACCTCCTCGGCCGCTCAGCCGCGCCGCGCGGCGGGCGCGGCCGTCGGGGTCTGCTGGCCCTGGCCGACCACGCCGACACCGCGCTGGAGCATCTCGATCAGCTCGTCCGGAAGCGACGAGATCGACACGGCAAGCTCCTGCGAGATGACGCGGCGGTGGACCAGCGTCGCGAGCGACTGGTTGAACGTCTGCATGCCGTACTTGCTCTGACCCGTCTGCATCATCGAGTAGATCTGGTGGAACTTGTCCTCGCGGATCAGGTTCCGGATCGCCGGCGTCGGAATCAGGATCTCCATGGCGAGGCAGCGCCCCCGGCCCGAGGCGCGCGGCAGGAGCGACTGGCAGAGGATCCCCTCCAGGACGAACGAGAGCTGCGCGCGGACCTGCGGCTGCTGGTTGGCCGGGAAGGAGTCGACGATCCGGTTCAGCGTCTGGACGGCACTGTTCGTATGGACGGTGGCGAACGTGAGGTGGCCGGTCTCGGCGACCCGGAGCGCGCACTCCATCGTCTCGAGATCGCGCATCTCGCCGACCAGGACGACGTCCGGGTCCTCGCGGAGGACGGCCCGGAGGGCGTTGGGGAAGGAGTGGGTGTCGGCGTGGAGCTCTCGCTGGTTCACGATGCAGCGCTTGTGCGTGTGAAGGTACTCGATCGGGTCCTCGATCGTCACGATGTGGAGAGGCCGCTCGCGGTTGACCTTGTCGAGCATCGTGGCGAGCGTCGTCGTCTTCCCCGACCCCGTCGGGCCGGTCACGAGAATGAGGCCGCGCGGCTTGGTGCAGAGGGATTCCACCACGGTCGGGATCCCCAGCTCGCGGAAGCCGAGGATCTCGTAGGGAATCTGCCGGAAGGAGGCGGACACGGCACCGCGCTGAAAGAAGACGTTCCCGCGGAACCGCGCGAGGCCCTTGACGCCGAAGGAGAGGTCGAGCTCGAAGTTCTCCTCGAAGCGGTGCTTCTGGACGTCGGTCAGGATGGAGTAGACGAGCTGCTTCGTCTCGGGGACGGTCAGGGGCGGGAAGTCGAGCGGCGACAGGTCGCCGTCGACGCGGATCATCGGCGGGGAGTTCGTCGTGATGTGAAGATCCGAGCCCCCGCGCTCCACGAGCGTCTTCAGGAGCTGGTGCAGTGTCGCTCCCATCAGGTTCCTCCCCTCGGACGAAGCCCCCCCATGATACGCGACCGGCTGGAGGACCGGCTACAGGACCGTCTCCCGGACGACCTCCTCGATCGTCGTGGTGCCTTCCTTGATCTTCACGAGCCCCGACCGGCGCAGGGAAAGCATCCCCTCCTCGATCCCCTTCCGCTTGATCTCGATCGAGGAGGCGCCGGAGAGGATCATCTCGCGAATCTCCTCCGAGATCTCCAGGACCTCGATGAGGGCGATGCGCCCCTTGTAGCCCGTGCCGTTGCACCGCTCGCATCCCTTCCCCTTCATGACCTGGACCGACTTGGCCTCTTCCGGGTTGAAGCCGAGCGAGACCAGGACCTGCGGGGCGACCTCCGTGGGCGCCTTGCAGTTCGTGCAGACGCGCCGGATGAGCCGCTGCGCGGCGATGAGGAGGACCGAGGTCGCCACGAGGTAGGGCTCGACGCCCATGTTCATGAGGCGGTTGACCGTGGACGGGGCATCGTTCGTGTGCAGGGTCGAGAGGACGAGGTGGCCGGTCAGGGCCGCCTTGACGGCGATCTCGGCCGTCTCGAAGTCGCGGATCTCGCCGACGAGGATGATGTTCGGGTCCTGCCGGAGGAACGAGCGGAGCGCCGCGGCGAAGTTCAGCCCGATCGCGTCCTTCATCTGGACCTGGTTGACGCCCGCCATGTTGAACTCGACGGGGTCCTCGGCCGTCATGATGTTCGTCTCGGGTGTATTGATTCGCGACAGCGCCGAGTAGAGAGTGTTCGTCTTCCCGGAGCCGGTCGGGCCGGTGACGAGGACCATTCCCCACGGTCTCAGGATCGCCTTCTCGAACCGGCTCAGGCTCTCGCGCTCGAACCCGAGCTTCGTCATGTCGAGCATCAGGTTGTCCTTGTCGAGAAGCCGGCAGACGATCTTCTCGCCGAAGAGGGTCGGGATCGTCGAGACGCGATAGTCGAGGTCCTTCACCTTCCCGGCGAGCTTCATCTTGATCTTGATCCGCCCGTCCTGCGGCAGGCGCTTCTCGGCGATGTCGAGCTTCGCGAGGATCTTGATCCGCGACGCGATCGCCTCCCGGAGCTTCGGCGGCGGGTTCATCACCTCGTAGAGGATGCCGTCGATCCTGTACCTGACGCGGTACTCCCGCTCGTACGGCTCCACGTGGATGTCGGAGGCGCCGCGCTTGATCGCGTCGGTCAGGATGATGTTCACGAGACGGATGACCGGCGCCTCCTCACCCTCCTCGGCCAGGCGCTCGAGGTCGATGGCCTCGTCCTCCTGGTCCTCGATGACCTCGAGGTTGGTGTCCTGCGTGTCGATCGCCGACATCTCCTCCATGACCTTCTTCAGCTCGAGGGCGCGGGTCGCGCCGTAGTGGCGGTCGATGGCGAGCTGCAGGCTCTGCTCCGAGGCGACGACCGGCTCGACGTTGTATCCCGTCATGAACTTGATGTCGTCGAGGGCGAAGACGTTCGTCGGGTCGGACATGGCGATCGTCAGGGTGGCGCCCGTCTTGTTGACGGGGAGGATGTTGTACTTCCGGGCGACGTCCGCGGCGACCAGCTTCAGGACGCCCGGCTCGATCTCGAAATGCGTCAGATTGATCGAGGGGACGCCGAACTGGGCCGAGAGCGTCTCGGTGATGTCGTCCTCCGTGACGGCGTTCAGCTTCACCAGAGCTTCACCGAGCTTGAGCCCGGAGGACTGCTGAAGCTTGAGAGCCTCGTTCAGCTGCTCCGGACTGATGAGCTTCGACTTCAGAAGAAGGTCGCCGAGCTTCAGCGCCATTGGCGCGATTCTAGACCGTTCAGTCCCCGTCGCCCGGGACGATCCGCTTGAGCCTCGCCGTGACCGACCCGATCGGCAGGAGGGAGCGCGCCATGACCGGGATCCGGCGGGCGTCGTCGGAGAACCAGAGGAAGAGCTTCCCCCGGTTTCGGTCCTGGCCGCTCTCCTCGAGCATGGCCGGCTGGACACGGATCGCCTCGAACGCTCCCGCCTCCGTCTCCACGATCTCCTTCTCCTGCACGTGGACGACGAGCCGGTAGAGCTTGCCGCGCGAGAACATGTCGAGCCGGATGTCCGTCCCGGGGAGGAGAGGTTGGGTCCGGAGGTAGTAGAAGGACGAGATGATGTCCGAGACCCGCTCGGGGAGCGGCGTCCGGTCCGTGCGCCAGCTTCCGATCCGCCGGACGAGATCGAACTCCTCGACCTCGTCGGAGACGTACCGCCCCTCGCGGGCCCGCTTCTCGAAGCGGAGCGGCTGGAAGTCCCGGGCGTCGACCCACGTTTCGTAACGCGTGTTGACGGGGTAGAACTTCGAGACGTAGTCGTTCGAGACGGCCGTCAGAAGCAGGTGGTAGACGGGGACGCCGTCGGGAGTGGCGGTCCTGCGGGCGGAGAGCGTCATCTCTCCCCCCTCGATCTTCAGCCAGGCGACCGTATAGACGAGCGTCTCCCCCGACTGGAACGGCACCGGGTAGAGGCGATCCTTCGGAAGGAAGTCCCGGTCCCCAGGGGGAAGGGAGTTCGAGGGGAGCGCCGCGACGGCGGTGGCGAGAAGTCCGGCGAAAAGCAGCGCGCCTCCGGCCGCCGCTCGCCATCGGTCAGGCAAGAAGCCGATCGATCTCCGCCAGGGCCGCATCCGGGGGGACCCCCAGCCCCCGTTCCGGATTGTAGTCGGCGCCCGAAACCCGAAGAGCGGCCGCTCGAGGGCCGACGGGGCCGAACCGGGCGGGGTCGGTCGGGCCGAACAGGGCGAGCGTCGGGGCCCCCGCGGCGGCCGCGAGGTGCGTCGGCCCGCTGTCCACCCCGACGAACAGCGCCGCACGCGCGGCCAGTCGCGCCGTCGACGCGGGTGTCGTGGGGGGGGCCAGAAGAAAGAGATTCTTCGAATGCTCCCGAAGCTCGCGGGCCCGAGCCTCTTCGCCGGGTCCCCAGCGGATCGTCGGCGCGAGGCCGCGGGAGACAAGGCCCGCAGCGAAGGCGATGAGTTCTTCCGCGAGCCATTCCTTGGCCGCCTTTGAAGAAAAAGGCTGAAGCAGGGCGAACCGCCGGTCGGCGTTCTGCTCCAGCCAGGCGTCCACGTCGGGGTCCTCTCTTTCGGCGAGATGACGAACGTCGGGCCGGCGTTCGAAGCCGCCCTTCCCGGTGACATGCTCTGCGAGAGCCAGCATCCGGTCGAGGACGTGCGGACGGTCGTCGGCCTCGACACGCTCGTTCGTGAAGAGACAGTTGATCGGTTCCGTCGCCGTCCTCCAGCCGAACCCGACCTTCCGATCCACGGAAAAGGCCGCTGTCACGAGCGCCGACTTGAACAGCCCCTGCGCGTCGACGATGAGTTCGGGCGCGAACTCTCTTCCCCTTTTCAGAAGATTCCGGATCTCTCCTCGCGTGGAGCGTGCTGCGAGAGACCGCCGCCAGCCCCGCGTGTTCACCTCGAGGACCTCGTCCACGAACGGCGCTCCGAGGAGGAGCGACGCGAGCGGCGGCTCGACGGCCCAGGCAAGCTCCGTCTCCGGGCGGGCGGTCCGAAGCGCCCTGGCTGCCGGAAGCGCGAAGACCACGTCGCCGAAGGAGGAGAGCCGGACAAAGAGGATTCGCATCGCCGCCGACGACGTTACGCTATCCTTCGGGCATGTTGGAGTCGCCGGTCCTGGTTCTGAACCGCAACTTCGCGGCCCTGACCCTGACCGACGTGAAGCGCTGCTTCACCCTCTTCTACAAAGGGCACGTCCGGGCCGTGCTGCCCGACTACTCGACCTACGGATGGGAAGAGTGGTGCGACGTCACCGTGCAGCCCGACGACGACGTCATCACGACGCCGAACCTCGTTCTCCGGATTCCGCGGGTCATCCAGCTGCTCTCGTGCGAGCGGCAGCCGCATTCCGAGGTGAAGTTCTCCCGCCACAACATCTACATGCGCGACGGGAGCCGCTGCCAGTACTGTGGCAAGCGGTACCCGACGTCGGAGCTCTCCCTGGATCACGTCACGCCGATTTCGCGTGGCGGGCCGTCGAACTGGGAAAACGTCGTCTGCGCGTGCCTCCCGTGCAACGTCAGGAAGGGGAACCGGCTTCCCGAGGAGGCCGGCATGAGGCTGCGGCGGCCTCCGGTCAGGCCGAAGGCGACGCCGCTCGGCCTCCTGTCGCCCCACCGGATCCACCCGACCTGGAAGAACTTTCTCGACATGGCGTACTGGAACGTCGAGCTCAAGTAGTCACCGTCGCCAGAACGCTTCGGTCTTCAGCTTCACCCCGAATCGTGCAGCCGACGGCGGGCCGGCACCGGGCAGGGGCTTCCAGCGCCCTCTGAAGGGCTTCCAGGAGAGCCATTTAGGGGGCGGACCCGGAGATGCTTCGGGCGCTGGCAGGGCGGTTGCGTTCTCGAAAGCCGTCGGCCAGCCCCGAGCCGGCCACAGATGAAATGGGGAATAAACGGAGGAAAATGATGAAGAAGACGCTCTCCATGCTCGTCGCGGTCGCCGTCCTGTCGCTCGGCTCGGCGTTCGCCCAGGAGGCCAAGAAGGCGGAGCCGGCCAAGCCCGCCGCCGAGGCCGCCAACCCTTCCACGACGGAGGCCGCCAAGCCTGCCGAAACCCATAAGGCGACCGAGACCCACAAGAAGAAGACGACCAAGAAGCACAAGAAATCCACCAAGACCGAGGCCAAGAAGGAGACGGCGAAGCCCGAGATGGCCAAGCCCGAGATGGCCAAGCCCGAGACCGCCAAGCCCGAGACCGCCAAGCCCGAGCCCACGAAGCCGGCCGCGGCCCCCAAGCAGTAACAAGACAGAAAACACCTCGAGCTTCAGAAACGCCCCGGCCGAAAGCCGGGGCGTTTTCTTCTTGTCAGTGCTGATGCGGGGGCGGGCTTTCGGCCCTCGGCCAGCCGGCGTCATGGGCGCGCTTCGCGCGCCGCGTAGCGGTCGCGGACCCTTGACACCGGGTGGCCGAGAGCACGTTATCCGATATCGGCGGCTGCAGGGCAGCCGCCGCTTAGAGGGAGATTCCTTCCAGCATTTTCTTTCTAGCAGCTTCTTCTTGGCGGCTTCTTCCTAGTCCAGGCGCCAGCGGTTGTGGAGCCAGAGCCATTGCTCGGGGTGCTCACGGATCAGGCGCTCCATTTCCCGGTTGAACCGGGCCGTCAGCGGACCAGGCTCGCGTTCGTCGGGCGCCAGGGTCCGGACGTCGATCGGAGGCTCGAAGCGAAGCCGGTAGCGCGCCGGCGCGATCCGGATGCAGGCGGCCAGGACGACGAGCGCCTCCGTCCTGTCCACGAGGCGGGCGAGCGAGGAGGTCGTCGCTGCCGGCCGGCCGAAAAACGGCACGATGACGGCGTCGGGCTTCCGGGCGCGCTGGTCGGCGAGGATGCCGATCGTCCCTCCTTCCCGGAGGAGCTTCAGGATCGGCCGGGCGGCGTCGGCCTTCGGGATGACCGCGTTTCCGCTCCTCGTTCGGAGGCGCTGGACGAGCCGGTCGAGGAGAGGGTTGTCGAGGGGGCGGCCGACGACCGACACCGGAAATCCGTGCGCGGCGGTCGCGAGCGCGGCGTACTCCCACGAGCCGAGATGCGGCGTCAGGAAGAAGAAGCCGCGTCCCGAAGCCAGCGCGGCTCGAGGGTACTCGATCCCCTCGATGGCGATCCTGGAGAGGAATGCGTCGATCGGCTCGTCGAAGGCGTGGAGGACATCGGCCGCCATCCCGCCGAAGTGCTCGAAGACAGCGACGGAGAGCGCCTCGATCTCGTCCTGGCCCTTCTCGGGGTAGGCGAGGGCGAGATTCTGAAGGGCGAGCTTTCGCCGCCGGCCGTCGAGGGCCCGGTAGAGGCGGCCGAGCGTCCGGCCCACGGCTTCCGCTTTCTCCGGCGTCGCCCGGCGTGCGGCTGCCAGAAGGAGGTGGACGGCTCCCGCCTCGAGCCGGTTCCGGAAAGAGGAGCGCGTCTTCGGCATGTCAGGAGGGACGGCGGGCCAGGAGCACGTGAAGCTCGCCGAGGAAAGCCGGCTCCACCACGCGCATTTCGATCGCAACGACGTAGAGGGGAAGCGGACAGACGCTTTCGAGCTTCACCGCGTCCTTCTCGGTCGTGATCACGCCGCCGGCTCCCGAGGAGGCCGCCGTGCGAACGATCTTGTCCACCTCTCTCGCGCCGAATCGGGCGTGATCGCGGAACGGGAGAAGCGCCACAGGGGCGACTCCGAGGGCGCCGAGCGTCGTGCTGAAGGCGTCCGGTCGGGCGAGGCCGGCGACGGCGACGAGCGGCACTCCCTTCAGCTCCGAGGAGGCAAGAGCTCCTCCGCCGGGACCCCGGATCCCCACGACCGCGGTGACGGCGTGAAAGACCGGAACGCCGGGCGCGTGGCGGCTCGCGATGGCCGCGGCCGCCTCGGCTCCTGCTTTCTCGCTCCGCGTGACGACGATCAGATCGGCGCGGGCCATCGCGGAGAGCGGCTCGCGCAGACGTCCGGCAGGGAGAAGGTCTCCTCCGGCGTCGGGCGCCGAGGCATCGAGGAGAACGACGTCGACGTCCCGGAACAGACCGACATGCGAGAAGCCGTCGTCGAGAAGGAAGAGGGAGACGTCGGGCGTCATCTCGAGAGCCCGCCGCGCGGCGCGCCAGCGGCTCGCGTCGGCGATCACCGGCACGCGTGGGAGCGCGCGGGCGAGAACGGCGGGCTCGTCGCCCGCTGCGGAGACGGGTGCGAGCGTCCCGGCGCCGTCCGAGACGACGACGAGGCCCCGGCTCCGGCGGCCGTAACCGCGAGTCAGGATCACGGGGCGCTCTCCGCGGGCGAGAAGCTCGCCGGCCAGCCAGCGGACGAACGGCGTCTTCCCGGTTCCTCCCACAGCGACGTTTCCGACGGAGACGACGGGCCGGGCGGCCCGGCGGACCCGGAGCACTCCCGCCCGGTAAAGCGCGAGGCGGGCGGCGACCCCGGCGCCGTAAAGAGTCGCGAAGGGGACGAGGAGCCTCGAGGCGGTCATGGCGCTGCCGCGCGAAGCCTGAGGATCGCCTCGGCTGCCCTTGCCGTCGCTCCAGAGTGGCCGGCGAAGAGGGAGGAGGCAGCGGCTCCGGCGCGCTGGCGGGCTTCGCCGTCGCGGAGAAGCCCGAGAAGGACGTGACCCGCATCGTCGCCGTCGTGGGCCGGGAAGACCGCACCCTCCGCGGCGTGAAGGGCGCCGCGGATGTTCCAGATCGACGGGCCATGGACCACCGGGAGTCCGGCGCGGAGCGGCTCGAGGACGTTGTGCCCCCCCTTGTCGACGAACGTTCCGCCGAGGAGAGCGGCCGCCGCGCACCGGTAGGCGGAGGCCAGCTCGCCGATCGTATCGAGGAGAAAAATGTCCGCCCGCTCGCCCTCGACATCCGGACGGGTGCGGCGGACGACCTGCAGGCCTGCAGCCGCAAGGCGGCGCGCGGCCTCGTCGAAGAGGGCCGGCTGCCGGGGCGCGACCAGGAAAAGCGTGTCGGCCCCGGAGGCGCGGAGACGCCGGTGGGCGGCGAGAAGGACGGCGATCTCTTCCCCGGCGAGCGAGCCGGCAGCGACGACCGGCCGTCCCGCGGAGAGGGCGCGGAGGCGTTCGGCGAAGGACGGCTCGGGGGGGAGAGGCCGGTCAAGCTTCAGGTCCCCTGCGACGCAGATCCGGGAGGCCTCGATGCCGGCTTTTGCGAAGCGCCGCGCGTCGTCCGCGCTCCGCGCCGCCACGCAGGTGACGGCGGCCAGCGGGACGCGGAAGAGAGGTCGGGCGAGGCGAAGGCGGCGGAGAGATCGCTCCGAGAGGCGTCCGCTCACCACGATGACGGGAACCCGCCGGCGGGCGGCCTCTGCGAGCGTTCGCGGCCAGAGCTCGGTCTCGACGAGGACGAGGATTCCCGGCCGGACCGCCTCGAAGAAGCGGGAGACCGACGGGCCGAGGTCGAAGGGGGAGGGGCGATAGGAGATGGCCGGGTCGTTGCCGAATCGAACCGGCAGGAGGGCCACGCCGGCCGGAGTCGTCGCCGTGACGAGAAGGGTGAGATCCGGCGCCCGATCGCGAAGCGACGCGACCAGCGTTGCCGCGATCTCGACCTCGCCCACCGAGACGGCGTGGATCCAGACCTCGGCCGGCCTCGCGTCGCGGCTCGGCAGGAGCCGCTCCCGGAAAAGTGGCCAGAAACCCGCGGCGTCGCCACCCGGTGGACCGCCCGCGGGCCATGCGGAGCACGTCGTTTGCAAGTTGTCTGATGACAGAGACTTAGCCCTAATTTCCAAGCCGCCGCGGATTATACTGGCGCCGAGCGGGGGCGGGTGAGGCGAATCCTTCCGCATCCTGGGCCGTTGGGGAGAGTGGTGGTAGACGACGAGAAGCCGGGGAACGTAGAAGGCAGCGACGAGATGCGCACGGCCTATTTGCGTCCCTTACAGCCGGCTCCTCCGGCCGGTTCGAGCGAGGTGGCTGCGCCGGAGAGCCTCCTCGTCGCGCGGGCGAGGGAAGGGGAGACCGACGCATTCGCCGAGCTCGTGCGGCTCCGCTCCCCGGGCCTTCTCGCGTTCCTCCGGCGTCTCCTCGGCGACTCCGAGGACGCCCGCGACGTCGCCCAGCTGACGTTCGTCCGCGCGTGGGAGAACCTGGAGCGGTACGACGCTTCGTGGGCGTTCTCCACGTGGCTCTTTCGCATCGCCTCGAACCTCGCCGTGGACGCCCTCCGGTCGCGGAGCTCCCGATCGCGGACCGAGGCCGAGAACTTCCGAATCGTCCGGGGGGGACTGGCGGCCGAGCCCGAGGGGCCAGCGGGGCTCGAGCGGCAGGAAATCCGCAGGATCTTCGAGGAATGCGCCACCGTGCTGAGCGAGAAGCAGCGGCTCGTCTTCGTCCTCCACGAGCTCGAGGAAAAGGAGAGCCGCGAGATCGCCACCCTACTCGACTGCCGCGAGTCGACCGTCCGCAACCACCTGTTCCAGGCGCGGCGCCTGCTTCGCGGCGAGATTCGCCGGCGGTACCCGGAGTTCGTCCGCAGGGGCGGCGGAGAGAGCGGAGAGACGCGATGACCGGCTCCGCGCGGCCCGCTTCCCCGTGCACCCTCCGCGTGACCACGCTCCGCCTCGCGTCGCTTCGGGCGAGGGAGGAGCTGGAGCCGTCCGGAGAGTCCGTCCTCCGGACGCACCTGGCCACCTGCCCCGGCTGCCTCGCCGAGGCCGTCGCCATGGATCCGACGCTCCTCTTCGTCCGCCTCTCGGCGTCCGCCGAGGCCGGCGAGTCGCTGTCGCACGCCGGCGTGCGCGCCGGCCGCACGCACCGCGAGGAGCCGACCGAAGGCGACCTTCTGGCGGCGGACGTTCTCGCGGCGATCCGGGTCCGGACGACGGAGGAGGGGAGCCGCTCAGCGCGCCTCGGCGGGCTGTCGCGTCACTGGCTCCGGGCGGCGGCGGTCGTTCTGCTCGCCTCCGGACTCGCGGCCGTCCTCGTGTCGAGGAGGCCGGCGGCGCCGGCCTCCGAGCGCGGCGCGCCGCCGCTCGCGGCGGGTTCGGTCGCGCCGCCGCGCCCGCTCATCGAGGAGCTCGCGAGCCCCGGGGCGCGCGTCTACGAGTTCGAGGCCGCGACGCCGCGGGAGCCGACGGTCGTCTTCGTCGCGAACCCCGACGCCGACCTGTGAAGATGCCGAGAGTCGCCCTCCTGGCCGTCGCCCTCTCCCTCGCCGGGTCGGCGGGACACGCGTCCGGGGCGGCCCCCGAAGTCGTGGTGCGCGTCATCACGCTGAGACACCGCACTCCGGAAGAGGCACTCGCCGTCGTCCGCTCCGTCCTGACCGAGGGGGCCTCCGTCACCGTTCAGCCCAGGGGGAACACCCTGACGGTCCGCGACAGCGCCGAAGCCGTGGAGCGCGCGGCCCGGACCATCGCCGCGTGGGACCTCCCGCCCCGCCGGATCGACCTGACGATAACCCTCCTCAGGGCCTCGACCGGGGAGCCGGGGGGACGCACCCCGGGGCCGGACGGCGCCGACCAGCTGCCGGGCGTGGGGGAGCGCCTCCGGAAGCTTTTCCGCTTCACCCGCTACACGCGCCTCGATTCCGTCCTCGTGCAGGGCGTCGAGGGGCAGATGGTCGCCTGCCTCCTCGGCGGCGGGTACCGCCTCGAGTTCCGGATCGAGCCCGGGGCGATCCCGAAGCAGGTCCGCCTCAAGGGACTCGTCTTCGAACGCTATCGGCGCGTTCCGGGTCCGGGAGTCGCCGAGACCGGGCACGACATCCTCCGGACGACGATCAACGTGGCCCTGGGTCAGCCGTACATCCTGGCGGTCGGGAAGGACGAGGCGGCCACCGGGGCTTTGATCCTTGTGTTCGCGGGAACGTTCGCGGCGCCCGGCCCCGGGATTGCCGGGGTGAACTGATGGCCACGTTCGTCTGCCGCGTCGGGACGTCCGACGGCGTCGTCGTCACCCGGACGTTCGACTCGATGGACGAGGAGTCGCTTCGCGCCGAGATCGCCCGGCAGGGGAGCCGGCTCTTCTCCGTCCGGAAGGGGGAGGAGTCCGGCCTGAAGGGCAGGGCCTTCCTTCTCACCGGCGCTTCGTCCCTGCGCAGGCTCTTCCGCCGGCGCCAGCCGGTCACGACCGAGGAGTTTCTCGTCTTCAACCAGGAGCTCGTTGCGCTCCTCAAGGCGGGGCTCCCCGTCGTCGCCGGCTTCGAGATCCTTCTCGAGCGGCAGGAGAACCAGCGCTTCCGCGAGATCCTCTCCGACGTCAGGGAGAAGCTCGTCTCGGGCGT
>JBLMYG010000141.1:0-8168 GCA_050258155.1 Acidithiobacillales bacterium | reverse complement strand
TGAACTCCTGGATGGCGCTGTCGGGCTTCCGCTCGAGCAGGTAGTAGCCGCCGCGGGTCCGGTACTTCTCGCGGTCGCTCATCCGGTCGATCCGCTCGAGCGCCAGCTTGTAGTACCTCTCCGACTCCTGACGGCGGCCGCGGTTGTTCTCGATGGCCGCGAGGCCTGCATACGCTCGCCCCATATTCGGGTCGAGCTCGACCGCCCGCTGGTAGTGGCGGACCGCCTCGTCCCACTTTCCCTCCCACTGGAGGTCCTGTGCGACGGCGTACTCGTGCGCCGCCTCGAAGGAGCCCGCAGTGAAGGTCTCCGCCGCCGCCAGGCGCGCCGATTCGGGGGTCGTGTCGCCGAGGGCGCCCCGGACCTTCGAGGCCAGCTTTGCGACGGCCCCAAGGACAGCGTTCTTGCCGTCCGCGGTCGCCTCGGCGGTGACGATCGCCCGGCCTGTCTGGGCGTCGACTGCCTTAACCGACAGCTCGTACCCGGGCCCTTTCGGCCCGACGCTCCCGGAGGTGACGACGCTGATGCCTTCGCGCACGGCCACGAGCCGGGCCAGGGCCTCGGTGAGGCCCGTCGCGCCCGGCTGAAGCTGCGCGGCCACCTTCCGGGCCGCGGCGCGACGGAACGTCGTGATGAAGGAGGCGTCCTCCAGCGCGATCCCGAAGGCGTTCTCGAGCGTGCCGTCGAAAACGGGATCGCCCGTCCTGTTCTCGAAGTCCGCGATGAGGACCGACCGGGCGGGGCCGGCGGCTGCCGTCGCCGCCGGCTTCCGCTTCACGAGCCACGAGACGCCTGCCACGACGAGAGCCAGGGCGAGACAGGCGGCGGCCGCGACGAGAAGCCACCGGCGGCGCCCGATCTCGAACCGGACGCTCGTCCGGAAGGTCGTCGCATCGAGATCGGCCAGGATCTCGCCGACCGCCTGGTACCGCGCGGCCGGATCGACCGCGAGGCAGCGCTCGAGGATCTTCCGGAGATACTGCGGCACCGCCGGATTCAGGTCGGTGACCGGCTTCGGCGCGACCGTCAGGCGCCGCATCATCACCTCGTAGACCGACCCCCCCTCGAACGGAGTCGCTCCCGCGGCCATCTCGTAGAGGATGACGCCGAGCGAGTAGATGTCCGACCGCTTGTCCACGGCCTGTCCCCGCACCTGCTCGGGCGACATGTAGGCTGGCGTCCCCATGATGGCGCCCAGCTCGGTCATCGCGGTGCCGCCGAGGTTCTTCGCGAGGCCGAAATCGGTCAGGTAGACGCGGTCCGCGGCGTCCACCATCACGTTCTGAGGCTTCAGGTCGCGGTGGACGACCCCCTCCTCGTGTGCGGCGGCCAACCCCTCGCAGATCTGCCTGAAAAGGTGGGTCAATCGCGGTACAGGGAAGGGACCGACTCTCTTCAGGAGAGACGAGAGGTCCTCGCCTTCCACGAACTGCATCGTCAGGAAGCGGACGCCCTCCGCCTCCCCGAGGTCGTAGACCCGGAGGACGTTTTTGTGCGTCACCTTGCTGGAAAGCTGGATCTCGCGCCTGAAGCGGTCGAGCACAGACTGGTCCGCAGCAATCTCGGGGCGAATGATCTTCAGAGCCACGTCGCGCTGAAGCTCCTCGTCCCGGCACCGGTAGACCGCTCCCATCCCTCCCCGGCCGAGAAGCTTCACGACCCGATAGCGATGGCCGATCTCCGTCCCTTCAGCGAGCGCAAGCGACGCGCCGAGCGAATCGGCGAAGCTCGGCTTGGACCGGGCGCTCGACGCCGAGGGGACCGCGGGACCCAGCGTAGAGGAGCGAGCGACGGGCGAGGAAAGCGCCGTTTCGTCGGCCGCGGGCGGTGCAGGCCCGGCGGAAGCCTTTCGAGCCGGAGCTGAATCGATGGTCGCCCCGGCCACGTCACGGTCCGATGGGTCCCGGCCACACGAGGAGCAGTAAGCCGCTCCAGGGTCGACCGGCGATGCACAGTACGGGCACGGAACCGTTTCTGTCGTCAGGCTTTCCCCCTTGCCGGCATTCTAGCGACTCGACCGGAAGCCTCCGGGCGTCCGGCCCGATCATCAGGACTGCGCAGCAAGGAGCTGCTTCGCCTGGGCTCTTGCCGCCGGGCCAACCGACGCCCCCGCGAGCATCGAGGCGATCGCCTCGACCCGGCCCTTCTCGTCGAGGACGGCCACGCTGGTCCGCGTCCGGCCTCCGGAGGTCTCCTTGGTGACGAGGAGGTGCTGAGACCCGGCCGCGGCGACCTGTGGCAGGTGGGTGACGACGAGGACCTGCTCGCGGCGCGCAAGCGA
Organism: Acidithiobacillales bacterium; assembly: GCA_050258155.1. Lineage (GTDB taxonomy): Bacteria > Acidobacteriota > Thermoanaerobaculia > UBA5066 > UBA5066 > DAOMFB01. The sequence continues at coordinate 5,887 of JBLMYG010000141.1, read as the reverse complement.
CCGCAGCTTCCTGCCCACGGCCTCGGCCGTCGCGCCGGAAACGCCGGCATCCACCTCGTCGAAGACGAACGTCCGGACGGGGCCTCCCCGCCGCGGCCGGCCACCGCCGAGGCGGATCTCCTCCTCGGCCAGCGACGCCGCCAGCGCGAGCTGCACTCGCGCCAGCTCGCCCCCCGAGGCGATCTTCGGAAGCGGCCGGGGCGGCTCGCCCGGGTTCGGGGAAAAATTGAAGGAGACGGTGTCGATGCCGTGAGGCCCGAACGCGACGCGCTCGCCGCCAGCGGCGAATGGGCTCCCCTCCTCCGGCTTCCGGGAGACAGAGACGTCGAACGAGGCCCTGGGGAAAGCGAGGTCCGTGAGATGCGCCCGGACGGCTTTCGCGAGGCGCGGCGCCGCCGCGGCCCGGCGGGCCGAGAGCTCCAGCGCCGCCTTCCGGAAGAGCTCGAAAGCCTCGCTGGACGCCTTCTCCGCCTTCGCCAGCGATCCTTCGAGGTCCGAGAGCTCGTCCCGCTCGCGCGCGATCCCTTCCCGGAATCGGAGGACCTCCTCGAGGGTCGGACCGTACTTCCTTTTCAGCCGCGCCAGCGCGTCGAGCCGTTCGGCCACAAAAGCGAGACGGGCCGGGTCGGCTTCGAGGCGCTCGAGATCCCGCGACACCGCCGCGGCCAGATCCGACAGGCGCTCGATCGCCTCGGAGATCTCGGCCACTCGGGGCGTGAAGCTCGTGTCGATCTCCGAAAGTGACTGAACCGCGCGGCGAGCGGCTGCCGCCGCTTGCAGAGCGCCTCCTTCTTCCGATTCGAGAGCCGAGATGGCCTCGGAGAGGAGCCGACCCACCCTTTCGACGTTCGCCAATTTCCCTTTCTCAGAAGAGAGTCTTTCGTCTTCTCCTTCTTGCGGCTTCACGGCGTCGATCTCCCGGAGCTGGAAGTCGAGAAGCTCCAGCCTTCGGGCCCGGTCGGCCGAGGCCGACCTGAGCCGCGAGAGCTCCGCCTCGCGCGAGCGAAACTCCCGGTGAACCGCCGTCGTCCGCCGCGCGTCCTCGGCGAGCCCTGCGTACCGGTCGAGCAGCTCCCGCGGCGCGGCCGGGTCGAGCAGCTCGCGCGCCTCCGCCTGACCGTAGAGGACGAGGAGGCGCGGCGCGAGGTCCGAGAGCGTCTTCACCGCGGCAGGCGAGCCGTTCACGAAGAGGCGCCCTTTTCCGGCTCGCGCCACCTCGCGGCGGACGACGACCTCCGTCTCCCCTCCCGGCCCGTCGGCGACGAGGCCGGCCTCGGCCAGCGTCTCCCGGACCGCGGCGTCGTCCACGCCGAAAGCCCCCTCCACGACGAGCTTCTCGGCGCCCGCGCGGATCAGGCCGGAATCTCCCCTCTCTCCCGAGAGGAGCGACAGCGCGTCGACGACCAGCGACTTCCCGGCCCCCGTCTCGCCCGTCAGGACGGTGAGCCCCTCCCCGAACGAGACCTCCACGTCCTCCAGGACGGCCAGGTCGCGGACCCGGAGGGACGTGAGCAACGCCTCAAGCCCGCTTGCGGGCCGGACGGCGCCGGCCCAGCCGGTCCCTAAGCCAGCGGAGCGTCAGGGAGAGGCCGAAGGCCGTCGCGCCCGGGGCGTATCCGGCAAACTCCTTCTCGTAGTTGGCGGTCGCCGCGATGTCGAGGTGGGCCCAGGGGGTCGCCGGGTCGACGAACTCCTTCAGGAACATCGCCCCGTTGATCGAGCCTCCCCAGCGGCCGCCTGTGTTCTTGAAGTCGGCCCAGTCGGACTTGATGTTCTCCTTGTAGTCCTCCCAGAGAGGGAGCCGCCAGAGGCGCTCGTCGGTCCGCTCCCCGGCCGAGACGAGCGCGCGCGCCAGCCGGTCGTCCGCGGTGAAGACGATGGCCGCCTCGAGGCCGAGGGCGACGAGCGCCGCGCCGGTCAGCGTGGCGTAGTCGAGGATCGCCTGCGGCTTCCAGTTCTTCGCATAGTCGAGGGCGTCGGCGAGGATGACGCGCCCCTCGGCGTCGGTGTTGTCGATCTCGGCGGTCTTCCCGCTCCTGAACCGGACGATGTCGCCCGGCTTGTAGGCTGAGCCCGAGGGGAGGTTCTCGGTGAGAGGCGCGATCGCCACGAGATTGACCGGGAGCTTCAGGTCGGCCGCGGCGAGGAGCGTCCCGACAGCCGTCGCGGCGCCCATCATGTCCCATTTCATCTCGCCCATCTTCTCGGCCGGCTTGATCGAGATGCCCCCGGCATCGAACGTGACCCCCTTGCCGACGAGGGCGACCGGCGGCTCGCCCGCCTTCCCGCCGCGGTGCTCCAGGACGACGAGCCGCGGCTCCTCCTGCGAGCCGCGGCTGACGGCGAGAAGGCCTCCCATCCTTTCCTTCTCGATCGCCTTCCTGTCGAGGACGGTGATCCCGAGCTGCCGCTTCTTCGCCTCGGCCTCCATCCGGGAGGCGAAGAGGCGGGGCGTCATGTCGCAGGGGGGAGTGTTCCCCAGCTCCCGGACCAGCTCCGCGGCCGCCACGACCGTCTCCGCCGCGGCCACCTCCTGCGCGGCCGTGGCCGGTCTCACCCCTTTCCACGGCCCGCGCCCCGCCGAAAACCAAGCCGACTTGACCGGCGACGGGTCGTTGTCGACCGTCTTGTAGGTCCTGAAATCGTAGTCGGCGAGGGCGAGGCTCCGGAGGAGGAAGTCGCGGCACTCGGCCGCGTTCATCCGCTCCAGCCTGAAGGGGAAGTCGACCTCGACAGACGTCTCGCCGTTCTTCGCGGCGGTACCGAGCGCCGTCCGGAGGAGGCCGCGGGCCTTCCGCGGAGAGATTCCGCCGCTCTTCCCGGCGCCGAAAAGGTAGAGGCGGCGCGCCGGCCCGCCCTCCCCGAGAGGGATCGTGCACGAGGTGCCATCGAATCCGATTTTCGCCGGAGCGTGCCGCGCGGCCTCTTCCGCCAGAGGCTTCGGAAGGGTCCCGAGGTCGGGCGCACCCTCCTTGCCGGATCGGCAGAAGGCGACGAGGGCGTCGGGGCGGGGGCGGCTGCCGGAGGGACTCAGAAGCTTCACGAGGCTCTCCTCGAAAGTGAGATTCCGTTGACCTTCCGAGTGTAGCGCGCAGGCTAAACTCCGGACATGCGCGAGCCCGTCAGTCAGACCTCCCTTCCCGGCCTTCCGCCGCCCCGCCGCGGGAAGGTCCGCAACGTCTACGACCTCGGCGACGCGCTCCTGATCGTCGCAACGGACCGGATCTCGGCCTTCGACGTCGTCCTGTCGCCCGGCATCCCCGACAAGGGGATCCTTTTGACCCGCCTTTCGACCTTCTGGTTCCGGAAGTTCGAGGCGGACGTGCCGAACCACATCCTCGAAACCGACGCCGGCCGCTTCCCCGCTCCGCTCGACAGCCACCGCGGCCTCCTCTCGGGGCGCTCCGTCCTCGTGAAGAAGTGCCGCGTGGTCCCGTTCGAGTGCGTGGCGCGCGGCTACCTCGCGGGGTCGGGCTGGAAGGACTATGTCCGGAGCGGACAGGTCTGCGGGGTCCCGCTCCCGCCCGGCTTCCGCGAGGCCGACCGCCTCCCCGAGCCGATGTTCACCCCCGCCACGAAAGCGGAGACCGGCCACGACGAGAACGTCTCGCTCGAGAAGATGGCCAGCGCGATCGGGCGAGAGCTGGCCGCGAAACTTCGGCGGCTGACGCTGTCGCTCTACAGTCGCGCGGCCGACTTCGCCAGGACGCGCGGCATCCTCCTCGCTGACACGAAGTTCGAGTTCGGCCTCGACGAGAACGGAAGCGTCGTCTGGATCGACGAGGCGCTCACCCCGGACTCCTCGCGCTTCTGGCCCCGCGAGAGCTGGAGGCCGGGGGGCTCCCCTCCCTCGTTCGACAAGCAGTACCTTCGCGACTGGCTGGAGAAGAGCGGCTGGAACAAGACGCCCCCCGCCCCCGTCCTCCCGGCCGATGTCGTCGCCGGAACCCGGGCCCGCTATGTCGAGGCGTTCGAGAAGCTGACGGGAGAGCGGTTCGAGACCTGAGGCGGCCGGGCCCTACTGCGCCACCGGCTCGTCGGCGAAGTCCTCGGTCGTGAATTTCTCTTCGGGGCCGAGCTTCGCCATCTCCATCTTGACGAGGTTCTGGTGGTGGACCTCTTCGTCCTTCAGCTCCTCGAAGAGCCTCTTCACCTCGCCGTCGGGAAGGGTCTTGAGGGCCTCGCAGAAGAAGTTGTAGGCCTTCACCTCGGCGGCGAGGGCCACCTCGAGGGCCTCCTTCAGCGTCATGAAGGCCCGTACGGTCTCGTAGCCGGGCGCCTCGACGTCCCACAGCATCGAGCGGTCGACGCGCCGCGGCTGGTTCGGGTAGAGCCGTCCCCGCCGCTCCGCCAGCTCTTCCCCGTGCCGCGCCTCGTTCTTCGCCATGAACTGGAAGAACCGGGCGACCTCTGCGTCGTGGTGGAGCTCCATCTGGTGGGCCAGCTCGTCGTACCGCTCCTTCGCCTCGTCTTCGATCAGGCTGGCGAGGTCGAGGGCGTCCCTCAGGTCGATCTGCGTCAGGTCGAGCGTCTTCATCTTTACGGTCTCCTTCCGGAGCTTCCCGGTGACGTTCCCACGCGACGTCGCCCGGAGCCATGATGCAATGGGATCAGCGAAAACGAAACCTCGAGCGGCCACGCCCGTATGACGTCCCGGAGGCCCGCCGTGGCGAAGTTCCTCCTCTGGCTCATCCTCCTCGTTCTCTGCTGGCCGCTCGCGCTCTTGGCGCTCGTCCTCTACCCGTTCGTCTGGCTCCTCCTCCTCCCGTTCAAGGTCGTCGGCATCGCGGTGGGCGGCATCCTGGACCTCGTGAAGGCGCTGATCTTCCTGCCGGCCCGGATCCTCGGCGGCCCGCGGGCCGTTTGAACCTCAGATCCGCGCCAGCAGCTCCTCGACTGTCCCGACGGGCGTCACCCGAAGGTCGGAAAAGGGCGACGCCTCGGAAGCGTTACCCGCGGGGAGGAGAGCCCCCGTGAAGCCGAGGGCGACGGACTCCTTGAGCCTGAGCGGCACGTCCGAGACCGCGCGAACCTCGCCGAGAAGGCCGATCTCCCCGAAGACGACCGTGCCCCGGGGAAGCGCCTTTCCGAGGAGGCTTCCGGCCACTGCGGCGGCGACCGCGAGGTCGGCTGCCGGCTCGGCGCTCTCCGCGCCCCCCGCGACGTTCAGGAAGACGTCGTGCCCCGACAGCTTCAGGCCGGCATGCCGCTCGAGGACAGCGAGGATCAGCGCGAGGCGCGTCCCGTCGAAGCCGATCGCGGTCCGCCGGGGCGTGCCGTACTTCGCCTCGACGGTGAGGGCCTGGACCTCCAGGAGGAGGGGCCGGGTCCCTTCCACTCCGGCGAGGACGGCCGAGCCGGGGCGGGAGCCCGCGCCCGTGCCGAGATAGAGCGACGACGGATTGGGCACCTCGACGAGGCCGGAGCCGGTCATCTCGAAGACCCCCAGCTCGTGGACGGGCCCGAAGCGGTTCTTGAGGGCGCGGAGAAGTCGCCGGGCGTGGAACGGCTCCCCTTCGAAAGAGAGGACCGCGTCGACGAGGTGCTCCAGCGTCTTCGGCCCCGCCAGCGTCCCGTCCTTCGTGACGTGCCCGATGAGGAAGACCGGGATCCCCGTCCCCTTGGCGAAGGTCAGAAGGCGCCCCGCGCACTCCCGGACCTGCGTCACGGAGCCGGGTGTCCCGGCGGACTCCCCGGACGCGATCGTCTGGATCGAGTCGACCACGACGGCCCCGAACTTTCCGGCCCCCGCCGCGTCGAGGATCCGCGTCAGCTCCGTCTCCGGCAGGAGAAAGAGTCCCGACGCGAGGGCCCCCGCGATCCCCAGCCGGTCGGCGCGCATCTTCACCTGCCGGGCCGACTCCTCCGCCGTCACGTAGAGGACCGG
>JBLMYG010000140.1:0-9774 GCA_050258155.1 Acidithiobacillales bacterium | reverse complement strand
GCCGTACATCGCCCCGGAAGTCCTCGATTCGGGACGTCCGACGACCGCCGGCGACATCTACTCCGTCGCAGCGCTCCTCCACGAGGCCCTGACAGGGCGGCCGCCGGCTCCAGGCGACGTCTCCGACCTGGAGACGGCCACGCTCGCGGCAGGCGGTGCGCTCCTCTCCGACCCGCTTCGGCGGCTCGTCCGTCGCGGGCTCTCCGCCGATCCGGCCGGGCGCGAGCGCGACCTGTCAGCCTACCGGGCCGCGCTGAACGCACTCCTGTTCGGCGGCTCCTACGCCCCCTCCACCTTCAACCTCGCGTTCTTCATGCAGCAGCTTTTCGAGAGAGCCATCCAGTCCGAGAAGCGGGAGCGCGCGGCCGAGGAGCAGCTGGGGCTGGCGCGCCCCGTCCCGGCGGTCTCGCGACCCGCCCCGACGCCGCCCGCTCCTCTCGTGATGCGCTCCACGGCGGCGGCTCCGCAGGCCGCGCGTCGGCCTGTCGCGCCGGCCGCGGCCCGCTCTCCCGGCGCAGCGACGAGGAAGAACCCGCTCGGCGGGGTGCCGACGTGGGCTGCCCTCGCAGCGGCCGTCGTCGTCCTGGGCGCCGCGAGCTTTCTCGCTTACAGACTTCGCAGGGGACCCGAGCGGCGCCCTGCTCCGCCTCCGGCGGCCACCGCCGTTCCGACGATCCCACCGGCCCCTCCGCCGCCGGTCGTCGTCGGCAAGGAGGATCCTCTCTTTCAGGCGGCCGTCCAGGCCCGGCTTCAGGAGGAGCTGAGGCGGCGGGAGCGGGAGCGGGAGGCCCAAAAGCTGAAGGAACAGAAGAAGAGACAGGCGGACGCCGCCCGCGCGGCCGAGGAGGCGCGAAAGGCCACGGAGGCCGAAGAAGCCGCCCGCCTGGCGCGCGAGCGGAACGACCGCGAGGAGGAGCTGCGGCTCGCCCGGCAGGCGCAGGAGGCCCGGAAGAGCGCGGCCGAGGCGGCGGCCGCCGCCCGGGCCGCCCTGACGCCCTCCGTCCGGGAGGGCGACCTTCTCGAGATCTCGCAAGTCGACACCGAGCCCGTGGTCGTCTCGACGGTCACGCCCGAGGTGCCGCCGCTGGCGAGGAGACGGAAGGTGGGTGGGACTGTCCGCCTGCGCGTCCTCGTGAACGAAAAGGGGCGCACGGAGGCGGTGGACATCCTTCAGGATACGGCGCCGAAGGTCGGGCTCGCAGAGAGCTCCAAGGCGGCCGTCGAGCAGTGGATCTGGACGCCGGCGACCAAGGATGGCCGGAAGGTCAGGACCTGGACGACGGTGACGATTCCGTTCGTCGCCGAGTAGTGCCTATCACTTCGCCTGCGACCTCTGCGCGGGGGGCGCAGGTCCTTTGCCGCCGAGGTACATCGTCCGGAGGAAGTCTTCCATGAGCGGGTCGGTGAACCAGACGACCGCCACACCGTCGATGAAATACGACGGCGTCGAGCGGACGCGGATGGCCATTCCCTCGGCCAGGTCGGAGAGGATCTTCTCGTCGGTACTCCGGTGCAGGTAGCAGCTGCGGAAGTACGCGTCGGGAATGCCGTTGTCGACTGCGAAGGCGAGCGACAAAGCATCGACGGCCGCGACGTTCAGCTCCTCCTGACGCTTGTAGATGTTCGACTTGTACCTGAAGTAGAGCTCCGGGCTCCGCTCGAAGAAGCACCGCGCGGCGGAGGCAGCGCGAAAGGCCCACGGGTGAGAGGCCGTGAGCGGAAAGTTCTTCACATACCGGCGGATCTTCAGCTCGGGGGCGAGCTTGGCCTGGAGCGCGTCCCAGTCGAGCGTCCGCTTCTTGCAGGAAGGGCACTCCATGTCCGAGTACTCGACGACGGTCACGCGCGCATCGGGAGGCCCGACCGCCGGCGTATCGGCCAGCTTGATCAGCTCGCGGCGCTGCTCGGGGAGGCTTCGGGAACGGTCCCAGAAGCGCCCGATCATCAGAACGGCGCCATCCTGGGCGGAGACGTAGGCGGTTACCGGATACTCCCCGTAGCCGGTGTCCTGCCGGATGATGACCCCCTTCCAGCCCTTCCGGTCGAGCGACGGGTCCAGGGAAAGGCGCCGCGTGCCGAGCGCCGCCGTCTTCAGAAGCTCGCGCATCCCGTTCAGGTCGGCGTCGCTTCGGACCGGCGCGGGGGACTTCCGTCGCTCTTCGTCTCCGAGGGCGTCTCCGACGAGGACTCCGGTCCCACCTTCTTCCACGGCCGCAAAGAGCTGATCGGCGTTCTTCGGCTCGGTCTTGTAGTTCTTGACGACGCGCAGGAGGCGGTAGCCGGCCACCTTGACCTGCGTGACCTCCTCGATCGTGATGTCGCCCGGCCCCCACCCGAAGAAGCCGGACAGCCAGGCTGCCAGCGGATCGGATTTCAGGTCGACCGGCTTCGCCGGCGCCGGCACGGGTGTCTCCTTCGCCCGAGCCTGTCCCGGGCGAGGCGAGGCGAGGGCGAGCGCCGCGGCGGGCGCGAGCAGGGCGAGAACCGAGATCGTCTTCCTCACAGCGGGCATCCTCCTGGCGGCGCGCTTTCTGAAGCGGGGTCGTGCTGCCCGTTTCAACTCTCGGGCCGGAGGCGGGCCAGGACCTCGCCCGCGCTGACGGCCTGGCCCGCGGTGACCGCGATGGCATCCACGACGCCGTCGCGCGGGGCCTTGACCTCGTTTTCCATCTTCATCGCCTCGAGAACGAGAAGGGACTGCCCGGCCGATATGGCCTCCCCCGGCGCGACCGAGAGGCGGAGGACCCGCCCCGGGATGGCGGCCGTCACGACGTCCCCCTTCTTCGACCTCCCCCGTCCCCCCGTCGTCGACGCGAGGGCCGTCAGTTCGTCCTGCAGCGCGAAGACAGCACGCGCGGTCCCGAACCGAGCCTGGAGCGTGCCGTCGCTCCCCGGCTCGAGGCTCACCTCGATCTGCCGCCCGTCGTCGAAGACCAGGGACCAGACGCCCTTCTCGAGGGAGGCGGCCTGCCCGCTCAAAGGACGCCCGTCGACCGTGACGGAGAATCGGGGCGCCGGAGCCGTCACCTCCACCGCGACGGGCTCGTGTCCGCTCTCGCCCGAAAGGCGCGCGCGAAACTTCATTCCCTGACCCCGAAAGTCGAGCGGGCCATCCGCCACGAGGAGAGGCCGCTGCCAGCCGCTCCGGCGGCCGGCGGGCGCGCCGCCTGCGCCACGGCGACGGCCTCGAGGGCCGCCGCGACGAAAGCCGCGGTTCGCTGCTCCTCCGTCTCCGAGGCCGGCCGGTACTCCCACGTGTCGAGAAACTGCGTGGAGACCCGATTGGCCAGAAAGTCCGGGTCCTCCAGCATGGCGATGAAGAAGGGGATCGTCGTCTCGATCCCTTCGACCCGCGACTCTGCGAGGGCCCGGCGCGCGCGCCGGATCGCCTCGTCGCGGTCCCTCCCCCAGAAGACGAATTTCGCGAGCATCGGATCGTAATCGAGGGGAACGACGTCTCCCTGCTCCACGCCCGAGTCGACCCGGACTCCCGGGCCGTGCGGCCGCCGGAGGCGCCGGATCTTTCCCGGCGACGGAGCGAAGTTCCTGGCGGGGTCCTCGGCGTAGATCCGGCATTGGAGGGCGTGGCCCCTCGGCTCCGGGCGCCTCTCGATCGACATCGCATCGCCTCGCGCGATCCGGAGCATCTCGACGACGAGGTCCACGCCGTAAACGATCTCCGTGACGGGGTGCTCGACCTGGATCCGCGTGTTCATCTCCAGGAAGAAGAAGCGGCCGTCGGGGGCGAGAAGGAACTCGACGGTTCCGGCGGAAACGTAGTCGACGGCCTTCGCCGCCGCGACGGCGACCAATTCCATCCTGCCCCGGAGCTCGGGCGTGACCGCGGCGGAAGGGCACTCCTCGAGCACCTTCTGGTGCCGCCTTTGAAGCGAGCATTCGCGCTCGCCGAGGGCGATGACCTTTCCGTATCGGTCCCCGAGGACCTGGACCTCGATGTGCCGCGGCCGCTCGACGAAGAGCTCGGCGTAGACGGCCGGATCGGCGAAATACGACTTCGCCTCGCTCTGAGCCCGCGCGAAGGCCGAAGGCACTTCGTCGACGCTCCGGACGACCCGCATCCCCTTCCCTCCGCCCCCGGCCGCCGCCTTCAGGAGGAGAGGGTAGCCGTTCAGCTCGCCGAAGAAGACGATCTCGGCGGCGTCCTTCGCAGGCGTCGTCATTCCCGGAACGACCGGGACGCCGGCCGCCGTCATCCTGGCGCGCGAAGCGGTCTTGGAGCCCATCGCCGAGATCGACGCGGGCGACGGGCCGACCCAGACGAAACCTGCGTCGAGGACCGCCTGCGCGAACGCGGCGTTCTCGGCGAGAAAGCCGTACCCCGGATGAACGAAGGTCGCGCCCGATGTCTTCGCCGCGGCGATCAGCTTCTCGGGGACGAGATACGACTCGCGGGCGGGCGCTGGCCCGATCGGGACGGCCGCGTCGGCGAGGCGGACGTGGAGGGAGGAACGGTCGGTCTCCGAGTAGACGGCGACCGGCGAGATGTCGAGGTCCCGGCAGGCCCGGATGATCCGGACCGCGATCTCGCCCCGATTGGCAATGAGAAGTCGCGGCGTCGTCATATTGGGATGGTGAGGGGGGCGCGGGGGCTGCGAACCCGGCCTTTCTCCTGCAGGAACGGACGACGCACCCCCCGATGATTCATAGCGGAATATTTCCGTGCTTCTTCGGCGGCATCGTGTCGCGCTTGTTGCCGAAGAGCTCGAGCGCGCGGATCAGCCGCCGGCGCGTCGTCCGCGGCTCGATCACGTCGTCCACATATCCCTTCCGGGCGGCCACGAACGGGTTGGCGAACATCTCCTCGTATTCCCCCACCTTCTCCTTCCGCAGGACGACGGGGTCCGGTGCGCTCACGATCTCCTTTCCGTAAAGGATGTTCACCGCCCCCTCGGGCCCCATGACGGCGATCTCGGCCGTCGGGTACGCCACGTTGAAGTCGGCCCGAATGTGCTTCGAGGCCATGACGCAGTAGGCGCCGCCGTACGCCTTCCGCGTGATGACCGTCAGCTTGGGAACCGTCGCCTCCGCGAAGGCGTAGAGAAGCTTCGCCCCATGGCGGATGATGCCACCGAACTCCTGCTTGGTCCCCGGGAGAAACCCCGGGACGTCCTCAAAGACGACGAGCGGAACGTTGAAGGCGTCACAGAAACGGACGAAACGCGCCCCCTTGTCCGAGGAGTCGATGTCGAGGACGCCGGCGAGGTGATCCGGCTGGTTCGCCACGACGCCGACGGGCCGGCCGCCCAGGCGCGCGAAGCCGACGACGATGTTTCGCGCCCAGTCGGCGTGGATCTCGAGGAAATCGCCGTCGTCCACGACCTTGCGGATCAGGGCGGTCATGTCGTAGGGCTGGTTCGGCGAGTCGGGAATGAACCGGTCCAGCTCGGGGATCTCCCGGTCCACCGGGTCTGAAACGGGCCGTCGCGGGGGGTCCTCGCGGTTGTTGAGGGGGAGGAACGACAGGAGCGTCCGAATCTTGAGCAGGCAATCGGCGTCCGAGTCGGCCACGAGATGCGCCACTCCGGAGGTCCCGGCGTGCGTGTCCGCCCCGCCCAGCTCCTCTTTCGTCACGTCTTCGTGCGTCACCGTCTTGATCACGTCCGGGCCCGTCACGAACATCGAGCTGGTGCCACGGACCATCAGGATGAAATCGGTGATCGCCGGCGAGTAGACGGCGCCCCCGGCGCACGGCCCGAGGATCGCCGAGATCTGCGGGATGACGCCCGAGGCGAGCGTGTTGCGGAGGAAGATGTCGGCGTAGCCCGCCAGCGAGTCGACCCCTTCCTGGATCCGCGCCCCTCCGGAGTCGTTCAGGCCGACGACCGGGGCGCCGACCTTCATCGCGAGGTCCATGATCTTCACGATCTTGGCGGCGTTCGCCAGCGACAGCGATCCTCCGAAGACCGTGAAGTCCTGCGCGAAGACGAAGGCGGGCCGGCCGTCCACGCGGATGCTCCCGGTCACGAAGCCGTCGCCCGGAATCCTGTTGACCTGCGCCCCCATGCCGAAGTCGCGGCACTGATGGACGACGAACGGGTCGATCTCGTCGAAGGAGCCCGGATCTCCGAGGAGCTCAATGCGTTCGCGCGCCGAGAGCTTTCCGGCGGCGTGCTGCTTCTTCAGCCGCTCCGGCCCACCCCCCATCCGCGAGGCCGCCCGGAGCTCGGCGAGCCGTTCCAGCTTCTGGTCGATCGTCGTCACGATACCCTCTACAGCGGGATCTTCTTCTTTTCGGCCAGCATCCGCTTCGCCTTCCGGACCATTTCGGCGTAGTCGACGTTCTGGCCGCGGAGCGCCGGCGCGTTCTTCTGAAGGATCGCCTTCACCTCGTCGTCGAGCTGCCGCTCGCGCTCCCGGTCGAAGACGAGGACGGCTTCCAGCGCCCGGCGCAATTCGGCGGGCGCCGCGGTGGCGACGAGCTTCTCGGAGAGGAGTCGCCTCGCGAGGAACGCGGCCTCCGCTCGAATCCGGGTCTCGGACAGAGCCATCCTTGCGAGAATATCCGAAGAACCGCGTCCTCCTAAAATCCCCCTGTTGAGCACCGCTTCCCGGGACCTCGCCGAAGACGCCGAGGACGCCATCCGCATCGTTTCCGGCCTCTTGCGCCGCGGCGACCATGGCGAAGCGTTCCGGGAGCGGCGGACGGTCGTCACCTGGAGCGCGACGGAGGCGGGCCTTCTCGCGCCCTCGCTCGCCGAGGAACGCGGTACCGCCATCCGGATCCGCCAGGAACGGGAGGCGCTTCTCTTCGCCGTCGAAGGGGACGGTCCCGAAGCGCTCCGGCGGGTGGCGCGCGACGCCTCCCGCCGGGCCGGAGGGTCGCCTTTCCTCAAGCCTCACTTCCGGCCGATTCGCAACGCTTCTCCGGGCGCCGGGGCCGATCCGGCTGACGATCACGCCACGCTCCTGGCCCAGGCGCTGGCACGCGCCCTGCCGGACCCTCGCGGCCTCGAGCTTCGGCTGAGCCTTTCCCGCGTCGTCGTCACGCGGGCGGTCATCACCGCCCGTGCGTTCTTCCCGTGCGGCACCACCAGCCGGCTCCTCGCGTCCGGAACCGTCCGACGGGCGGATGCGACGAGGTCGATCTCCTTCCAGTCGGCCGAACCGCCCGCCGCTGCCGCCGAGTCATTCTCCCGGGCCCTGAAAGAGGCGGTGCGGCCTGTGCCGAAGGCCCCTCCGCCGCCAGGGGTCGTCGACGTCGTCCTCGCACCGACGGCCGCTTCCGTCTTCTGGCACGAGGTCGTCGGCCATCCCCTCGAAGCCGGCGGAGGAGGTCGGCCGTCCGCCCTTTCCCGCGTTCCGCACGCCGTCGTGGGCCCGCCGGGACTCTTCGTGGCCGACGACCCGGGCGCCGCGAACCTGCCGGGGAGCTTCCGGTACGACGACGAAGGAACCCCCGCCTGCCGCGTCCCCCTGATCGAAGACGGACGTGTCGTCGGCCTCCTGACCGACCGCCGGAGCGCGGGCCCAGGCTCGAACGGGCACGGCCGTACCGCCGACTACCGGAGAGCCCCGAGGCCACGCCTTTCGAATCTCGTCGTTCCGCCCGGCACCTCTCCGATCGAGGAGCTTTTCGGGCGCTGCGGGACGGGCCTCCTGGTCCGCGAGATCGCCGCGGGAAGCCTCGAGCCGGAGTCCGGCCGCTTTCTCCTCTTCGTGGCCGCCGCCGACACGATCCGCCGGGGACGACCCGCCACGTCCGTCGCGCCGTTCGCCCTGTCGGGCGATCTCCTGTCCGCCCTCCGCCATCTCGACCCCGTCAGCGCAGATACCGTTTTCCCGGCCGAAGGACTCGGTCTCTGCGTGAAGGGGGGCGATGCCGTACCGGTCGGAGGCTCCTCGCCGGCGATCCTGCTCAGGGGCCTCACCGTGACTCCGGGGCGCTCGTGACAGAGCCTGCGGCCGACCTCGGCGACGGACTGTTCGAAGAGCTCTTCGAAGCGGCGAGGCCGGGGCCCGCGCGCGAAGGCGAGGGTGCAGAGCTCTACGAGCGGCGAGGGGCTTCGCTGGAGATCACCGAGGACGAGGACGGCCAACGGGTCCTCACCTCCTGCGAGCGCGGCTTCGCGCTCCGTCTGTTCCGGGGGGGGCGCGTGGCTTTCGCCGCTGCGACCCCGGAAGCCGTTGACCGACTTCTCGAGATGGCCCGTGGGGCCCTTCCCCGCTCTCGGTCGCGCCGTGGTGCCCGCGCCGCCCCGCCCGTTCCCGAAGACGAGCCGTCCCGCCCGCTCGACGATCCGCGTCTTCCCGACGAGGAGGCAGCGCGCGCGCTCTTGGCCGGCTTCCGCCGCTTTCTGACGACGGCAGGAGAGGGCGCCGTCGCGCTCAGGGAAGTGACGGTCGCGCTCGGGCAGCGCCGCGAGCGCGTCACCACGACCGCCGGGCGCGACGCCGCTTGGAGTGGCGGCGCCGCGGTCATCGTCGGCACGGTCGTCGGCCGGAGTGGCGGAGGCCGCTTCTCCGCCCGCGCCCTTTCCGCGGCAGCGAGGCCCGAGGAGCTGCCTCTGGCGCGTCTCGCACGCTATGCCGCAGACCGCGTTCTCCTGCCGCTTCACGGGCGGCCTCTCGACGGCTCCCGTCGGGACCTCCTCCTCGACGCCCACGTGGCGGCCCACCTCGTGGGGCGCCTCGCTCCCCTCTTCCTCGGAGACGACGCGGACGCGCTCCTTCGCGCCCGGACGCGGGACGGCCGTGACCCGCTCGCCGGCCCGCTCGTCTCGCTCGTGGACGACGCCGGAGTCTCCGGCGGGCCGGTCCGGACGTCCCGGGACGCGGAGGGAACGCCGCAGAGGCGCCGGGTCGTCGTCGAGCGCGGCGTACCGGTTCTCCGGCTCACGGACACGGCCACGGCCGCCCGACAGGGCGTGGAATCGTCCGGGAACGCCGTCCGCCGGGCCTGGTCGGAGCCTCCCGTCATCGGCGTGACGAACTTCTTCATCGATCCCTCCGCGGGGATCGCCCCCATCGAGCTCCTCTCACCGGTGGCGAAGGGTCTCTACGCCGCAGTCCTCCTCGAACGCCCCTCCGTCGATGTCGCGGCGGACCGCTTCCGGCTCTCGGTGGCGGGCTACGTCATCGAGAAAGGGCGCGCCGGCGGCCGCGTCTCCGAAGCGGTCGTCTCGGGGCGAATCTCGGACCTCCTTCGCAGGATCGAGGCGATCGGCGACGACCTTCGGTTCGTATCGGGTGCGGGGGGCGGCGTCGGCTCCCCGACCCTCCTCGTGCCCCGCTGGAGGAGCGACTGAGGTCGGACTCAGCTTTCGGGCGGCGCCGGCGTCGGGGTCGCCACGGGGAAGACGCCGGGACCCGCCGGGGAGAGCGTTGACGGCGGTGGCGCGACGTTGGGCGGTGCGACGTTCGGTGGCGCGACATTCGGCGGCGCGACGGCCGGCGTCGGGGCCGGCATGCCGCGCATCCAGGGACTCGTCCTCGGCGGAGGTGAGGGGCTCGAGGTCTTCTGCCCGTTCGACTGCGGAATCGTCCTCACCACTGGTCCGGACGCCGCCGCCGGGGCATGGCCCTCGGCCGGCGCCGCTGGAGGCGGCGGGGGCGCCTGCCGGGTCGTTTGGAAGAAGCGCGCAATCCGCTCCTGGTCCTCCAGCTGCTCTGCCTGCGGGAGCGCCGCCCGGACCGTCCGGGAGCCGTACGTCTCCAGCAGGACGCGCGCCTTGAGCCTCGTCGTGGCGGCGAACGGATTCTTCCGGATGTCGAAGAGGGACGTGTCGACGCGAAGCGAGCGCTTGTACGCCTCGA
>JBLMYG010000139.1:0-16039 GCA_050258155.1 Acidithiobacillales bacterium | reverse complement strand
CGCCTTCCTTCAGGAGCTCGCCCAGGACCTCGAGCTCCTCCTGCTTCTCGCGGAGCTGGCGGTCGTCCGCGAGGACCCTTTCGACCTTCTTCAGCTTCCTCAGCGTTTCCTGCGCGGCGATGGTGTCGCTCCAGAAACCCGGATCACCGGTCTTCTGCTCGAGCTCACCCTTCTCCTTCTCGGCACGGGCGACGTCAAAGATAGCCCCTGAGGAGAGACGCCCATGAACGAAGAGAGACTCGAGCGGCTTCTGGAGCTCGCCTCATCGGTGCGCGCCCTCAGGGGCTATCTTTGACGTCGCCCGCGCCGAGAAGGAGAAAGGTGAGCTCGAGCAGAAGACCGGTGATCCGGTTTTCTGGAGCGACACCATCGCCGCGCAGGAGACGCTGAGGAAGCTGAAGAAGGTCGAAAGGGTCCTCGCGGACGACCGCCAGCTCCGCGAGAAGCAGGAGGAGCTCGAGGTCCTGGGCGAGCTCCTGAAGGAAGGCGAAGCCGTCGAAAAGGACGTCGACGCCGCACTGGTGGCGATTGGCGCGTTCGCGCGGGAGAAGGAGCTGACCTTCAAGCTGACCGACGTCGAGGACACGCTGCCCGCTCTCCTGGAGATCCACGCGGGGGCGGGAGGCACCGAGGCCCAGGACTGGGCCGAGATGCTCCTCCGGATGTACGAGCGCCACGGCGAGCGGAAGGGCTACCGGACGTCCATCCTCGAGGTCTCGAATGCGGAAGACGCGGGGATCAAGACGGCGACGCTCCGCTTCGAGGGGGAGTACGCCTACGGCCACCTGAAGTCCGAGCACGGCGTCCACCGGCTGGTCCGGATCTCGCCCTTCGACGCGGCGGCGCGACGCCACACGTCGTTCGCATCGGTCTACGTGTCGCCCGAGATCGACGACTCCATCGAGGTGGAGATCGGCGAGAAGGACCTGAAGATCGACACCTTCCGGGCGGGCGGCAAGGGGGGCCAGCACGTCAACAAGACCGAGTCCGCGGTGCGGATCACCCATCTGCCGACGGGGATCGTCGTCTCGTGCCAGAACGAGCGCTCGCAGCACAAGAACCGCGACTTCGCGATGAAGGTGCTCCGATCGCGCCTCTACCAGAGGGCCCTCGAGGAGCGGCGCGCCAAGGACGCAGCGAGGGGCGGGACGAAGATGGAGATCGGCTTCGGCTCGCAGATCCGCTCGTATGTTCTCGCGCCCTACCGGCTGGTGAAGGACCATCGGACCGGCTTCGAGATGGGCGACGTGGACCGGGTTCTGGACGGGGACCTGGACGGCTTCGTCGAGGCTTATCTCCAGGGCTTCGCCAAGCACGGGGAGAAGGTCAGGACGCGCCAGTCGGCCTCGGCCCTCCCGGACGAGGCGGAGGCGTGACGGACGGTGCCCCTCCGGCCGTCTCCGGCTGGATGGACGAGATCCGGTCGAAGCTCGACCGGACGTGGCCGGAAAGGGTGATTCTCAAGGAGAGAGCCGGGGATGGGCCCCTTCGGCCGGCCGCGGTCCTGATCCCCCTCTACGTGAAGGAGAAGATTCTCTGGACGCTTTTCACGAAGCGGACCGAGACCGTCGAGCACCACAAGGGTCAGATCTCGTTCCCGGGAGGAGGCCAGCACCCCGAAGACCCGAACCTCTGGGTGACCGCCATCCGGGAGACGGAGGAGGAGATCGGCGTGCCGCGGGAAGGGGTAAAGCTTCTCGGCGCTCTTCCGAAGATGGTCACCGTGACCGACTTCGAGGTCTCCCCGTTCGTCGGAGCGATCCCCTATCCGGTCGCCTTCCGTCCGCACGCGGCTGAGGTCGAGGCGATCATCGAGGTCCCGCTCCCGTACCTCCTCGACCCGATGGTCGTCGAGGAGAGGACGGTGAAGTGGAAGGGGCTCGACGTTCCGACGCTCGTCTACCACTACCGCGGCCACGCGATCTGGGGCGCGACCGCCCGGATCCTCGCCGACTTCCTCGAGGCCCTGCGGGGGGGTCCGGCCGCGGCGTGAGGCCCTGTCAGCGGGCGAGGGAGAGGCCGGCGTCCTTGAGGAACTTCGAGAGGGACGCGGCGCGGTCCAGGTTCGTCCGGTAGACGGGAACGTCGGGTGCCTTCTCGGCGGCGCGGGCGAAGTCCTGCGCCGCCTCGTCGAGCTTTCGACGCTCGGCGGCGAAGACACCCGCCTCGTTCCAGATCTCCGGCGTCCCGAGCTCGACGGCGTGCTCCAGGGTCTCCGAGGCCTCCTTCGTCTGCCCCGCGAGGCGCAGCGCCCGGACGAGAGCCCAGACGGCGTCGGCGTTCTTCGGGTCGAGGGTCACGGCCTTCTTCAGCGGCGCCACCGCATCGGCCAGACTCTGGCGCTGGAGGAGGAGCGTTCCGAGCCCGACCAGAGCGGGAACGTAGTCGGGATCGCACCGGAGCGCCTCGCGGTACTCCCGCTCGGCCTCCCGGAACTGGTTCCTTTCCCGGAGGACCGCGGCCAGGTTCGCTCGGACCACCTCGCGGTCCGGGGCGGCGGTAACGGCCTTCATCAGGGGATCGAGGGCCGCGTCCGGTTTCCCTTCCGCGCGGAGGATGGCGCCGTATTCGGTCAACAGGGCGGCATCGCCCGGCAGGGCCTCGGCTGCCGAAGCGAACACCTGAGCAGCCCGCCCGAGGTCGCCGGCCGAGCGGAACTTCCGTCCGATCGCCACCATCCGGTCCCGGTTCGCGGGGTTCACCTCGGTGGCGCGGCGGAGGGCGTCGAGCGCGTCCTTCCAGTCCTTCTCTCCCGCGTAGAAGTCGTAGAGGAGGAGGAGCGTCGCCTCGTTCCTCTCGTTGTACTTGAGCGACTGCTTGAGGAGCGCCTCGGCCATGACCTTCTCGCCGCGCTGGATGTTGACCTCGGCGAGGAGCCTGTAGGCTTCGCTGGAGTTCGGGTCGAGCTCGAGCTGCCGGTTGGCTGCCGCCATGGCGTTGCTCGTGTCGCCCCGGAGGAGCGCCTGTCGGCCGAGGACGAGATAGTCGATCGGGCCGCCGCCGGGGCGGGCGGGGGCCGGCGTCGACGCAGGAGCCGGCGCGGCCGGTGTCGGGACGGGCGCCGGCGCGGCGGCCTTCGGGGACGGTGCAGGGGCGGAGGACGGTGGGGCCGTCGGAGCCGTTCCGATGCCCGCAGCTGCCCGGACGCGGGCGGCTTCGGTGAAGCGCCCTTTTCGCTCGAGCGCCTCCGCCAGGATCTCCGATCCCTCCCGCCCCAGCTTGTCCGGCGGGATGTTGTAGGTGAGGTCGTGGATCACCTCGTCCACGTGCCCGTCTTTCAGCCGCTCGCGGGACATCCGGAGGGTCTCGGCGATGTTCACCTTCGGGGCCTCGGCGGCAGCCCGGGCGGCGAGGCGGACCTCCTCGACCATCTTCATGAAGTCGGGAGAGAAGAAGTCGGGGATGACCTTGAGGTCGGCGTTCAGCTCGAAGGCCGATTTCAGGGCGTCGCGCGCCTCCTTCGGGTTTCTCGCGTTGAAATGCGACCAGGCCTCCTGCAGGTACATTCGCGCGCGCCGGGTCCCCTCCGCCGCGGCCTCGGCAGCGAGCCCGAACTTCACCGCCGACTGGCTGAAGTGTCCCTGATCGAACTCCTTCTTGGCCTCGCGCTCGTACGACTCCGACGCTTCCTGGGCCCGCACGCCGGCGGCGATCAGGGCGACGCCGAGCGCGGCGATGCAGAGGAGGCCCCGGCGCATGGCCCGATTGTAGACGCCGCTCGGTGCGCCGCGGTCAGGAGATCTTCCGAAGGCGGAAGAAAGCGCGCGTCGAATCCATCTCGCGAACCTCGGCGCTCTCCGCCGCGGTCTCGTGGCCCGGCAGGCTGACCTCGACGGCGTGCGAGCCGACCGATACCGGTTTCTTGAGCGGCGTCTTCCCGACGAGCGTCCCGTCGATCCGGACCTCGGCGCCCGCCGGCTCCGAGCCGATGTCGAGGATTCCCCAAGGCTCGAAGTTGACCCGGATCGGTGGGGGGGAGGCGCCGGGCCGGATCTCGAAGGTTTCCCGCTTCGTCTTGTAGTTGGGAACCTCGAAAACGGCGACGTGCCGTCCGGGCCTCAGGCTGACCTTCACGGGCGCCGGGAGGCCCCGGTACGCCTTCCCGTCGACCGTGAGGCGCGCGTTCGTGTTCGACTGGAACGTCACGCTGACGGGAGTGTCGGGCGACTTTGTCGGCACGTGGGTCGGCACGGGAGAGGCGGAGGCGGCGGGGCTGGCGGACGCCGCCGTCGGAACGGTCGTTTCCGCCGAAGAGGGCGCGGCCGTCTCCGGGGAAGGGACCTCGGCCGACGGTGTCGCAGTGGCTGGCGCGGGCGGCCCGGGCGCCGGCACGCTCGTGACCGGCAATTCTGTCCTGCCGCGAAGGAAGAAGAAATAGCCTCCGGCGGCGACGGCCGCAAGAAGCGCCGCAGCGGCGGCGAGGATTCCCAGGGCGTGGCTCTTTTCCGCGGCCTGCGGCGCGGGGGGCTGAGGGGAGATTCCGCTTCTCAGGTTCACGTCGGCCACCGAAGCAGTTCTCGGTGCCGGGGTCGGGGTCGGCGCCGAAGGGAGCGGCGGAGTGCTCGCCGACACGCCGGCGCGAGACAGGCCGCTGGTGGGCGTCGAGACCGTCTTCTCTGCGTCCAGCTCGGGACGGCGGGTCGTCGAGAGGGTCGGGACGTCGTCGGGAATCTGCTTCAGGGCCGTCGAAAGCTCGTTCTTCAGCTCGGCGCAGCTGGCGTAGCGGTGCCCGCGATCCTTTTCCAGGGCGCGGTAGACGACCTGGTCGAGTGGAACCGGTACGGCCGGGTCGATCTCGCTGGGTCGGGGCGGGATCTCGTTCATGATCTTGTAGAGGACGGTCGAGATGTGGTCGCCGGCGAACGGCTTCTGTCCAACGAAGATCTCGTACGCGACCACGCCGAGGGAGAAGATGTCGGTCCGCGCGTCGAGCGTCTCGCCCCGGATCTGCTCCGGCGCGAGATACGAGGCGGTGCCGAGCGTGATCCCGGTCTGTGTCAGCGTCGAGGGGGATATCAGCGACTTGGCGATGCCGAAGTCCATGATCTTGACGGTGCCGTCGTCGAGAATCCGGATGTTCGAGGGCTTGATGTCGCGGTGGATGATCCCGGCCGCGTGCGCGTAGCCGAGGCCCTCGCAGACGTCGATGAGGATCCGGACCTTCCGGTGGAGCGACATCGGGACGTGTCTCTTGAGGAGCTTGTCGAGGTCTTCGCCCGTCAGGAACTCCTGGACGATGTAGGGCGTCCCTTCCTCCGTCACGCCGAAGTCGTAGATCGTCGTGACGTTCGGGTGATGGAGGTTTCCCGCCAGCTCCGCCTCCCGGAAGAAGCGCTTCTTGATCTCCTCTTCGTCGCTCTGGCAGGTCTTGATCGCGACGAGCCGCTTGATGAACGGGTCCCGGCCCTTGTAGACGGTGCCGAAACCTCCGACGCCGATCTTCTCGACAATCTGGTACTTGCCGACCTGGGTCAGCATCCGTGAAATCGAGGGTACCACCCTTTCGCTATCATCGCGGCGTGCCGCGGAGCCGCCGGAAGCTCGTCGCCCTCTTCGGCGCGGCCGCTCTTCTGACGGCCTGCCGCCGCGGGACGTCGCCGCCGATGGCGCCGTCCCAGGCGCCCGCAGCGCGGCCGGAGGAGCCCTCCCGCGCCACTTATCGCCCTCCCGCGGACGGGCGGCTGACGCGGGAGCAGGTCGAGGCCTTTCTCGGCGTTCTCGAGAAGCTCAAGCACGACAGGAGCCGGAAACACGACGAGAGTCTCCTGGCCCCGGGCGACCCGCTCGACCTCGAGTCGCCGGACGTGGCGGTCGCGCGGGGCCGCGGCCTGAACGTCTCGGAGTACCTCTGGGTCCGCGAGCGGGTCCTCGAAGCCGAGGCCGCCGCCCTCTCGGAGCGCCTGATGGCCGCCCACCTCGCGATGCTGGAGCGGACGCTGTCGGAGCTGGAGACGCGCCGGGCGGCCGCCCCGGACGAGGGTTCCCGGAAGCTCATCGGGGAGCAGATTGCCAACTTCCAGGCGGAGGTGAACCGGACCCGGCGCGAAGCGCGCGAAAAGGAGAGCGAGAGCGTCCGCGCGAACCTGAAGACGATCGAGCCGTACCTTTCCCGCCTCGATGCGGCGGGTGACGTTCTCGACCAGCCGGTTCCCCGGGCGCCCGCTCCGCCCCGGTCGGCACCCTCGTCCCCCGGAAAATGACGGAGGCCGGCGCGCTTTGGTCGCTCCTCACGGAGGGAGTGGAGCGGGGCGTCTTCGGCGGTGTCGCGGCCATCGTCCGGGAGGGGGGAGCGACTCTCTTCGAGGGCCAGGCCGGGTTCGCGCGCCTCGAGCCCGAAACGGATCGGTCTCCGGCCGGGCCCGAAACTCTCTGGGATCTCGCCTCGCTGACGAAGCCGCTGGCGGGGGCCGCGCTCGTCCTGGCCCTCGCCGACGAGAGGCTCCTCTCGCTCGATGACGAGGTCTCGCGTTTCGACGATCTCTGGAAGAGGACCCGGTTCGAGGGTGTCACGCTCCGGCGTCTCCTTTCGCACACGGCCGGCCTCGTCGACTGGTTCCCGCTCTACGTCCGTGGGGAAGGGCGTGCGGCCTACCGGCGGGCGCTGGCCAATCTCGATCCCGCGGCCATCCCGGGTCGGAGGGTCGTCTACTCGTGCCCCGGCTTCCTCCTCCTCTCGGACGTCGTCGAGCGCGCCGCCGGGAGCGGGCTCGACGTGATGTTTCGCGAGAGGGTCTCTCGTCCCCTCGGCGTCTCGGGAGAGGTTCTCTTCTCGCCGGCGGGGGACGACCTCCGGCGGGTGGCGGGCGGCGAGCGGGACGACGCGTCCGAGCGTCAGAAGGTGGAGAAGCTCGGCCTCACTTACGGCGGCTTTCGGCAGGGCGTCGTGAACGGAGAGGTGAACGACGGGAACGCGTTCCGGCGTGCCGGTGGCGTGGCGCTCAATGCCGGCCTGTTCGGGACGGCGGGGGCCGTGGCGTCTCTCGCGGAGGCCTGGCTGGAGCGCGACCCGAGGCTGCTGGCCGGGCGGTGGGTCGAGGAGGCGATCCGGTGCGGGACGGACGGGCTCGGGGAGGACCGTGGGCTCGGCTGGGCTCTCGCGCGGACGGTCCGGAGCGCGGGCACGGCGCTCTCGCCGGAGGCCTTCGGCCACACCGGCTTCACCGGGAGCTCGCTCTTCGTCGACCCGCGAAGCCGACGGATCTACGTCCTCCTCGCAAGCCGCCTCCACCCGGAAGCCCGGAGCGCGGAAGAGATGATCGCCTTCCGGCGCCGGTTCCACGAGCTCGCGGCGGCGCTGGCCTGAAGGCGGCCCCTACCAGACGACGGTGCCGAAGAGGTCGCTGTCGTCGTCCGTCCAGAGAGGGACGCGGCGGCCGTGCCCCGTGAGCCTCACGGAGGCCTCTGCGATTCCCGGGCGCCCGAGGACCTCCGGCCTCCGGGACATCAGGACCCAGACGCTGCGGGGGTCGGCATGCCCGTCCGGCTTCGTGTCGCACTCCACCGCGGCGAGCCCGAATCTCTCCGCGATCCCGAGGAGGACGGGGTGCAGGCGGACGTGCCGGTTCGAGGCGTGGACGGCGAGGATCGCGTCCGCGTCACGCAGGTGCTCGAGGTACGTCGCGAAGGCCTCGACGGTCAGAAGGTGCACGGGCACGGCGTCGCTCGAGAAGGCGTCGAGGACGAGGAGATCGAAGCGCCCGGGCTCGTGGCGGGCGAGCTCCCGCTCGAGCGAGAGACGAGCGTCTCCCTCGACGACTTCGACGTGGCCGGGGGCGTCGGCGAGGAACGTGAAGCGAGGAGCTCTCCCCCGGGAGAGGGCGATGACGTCCGGGTTGATCTCGTAGGACCCGATCACGTCGCCCGGCTGGACATAGGCCGCCAGCGTCCCGACGCCGAGGCCGACGACGCCGATCCGGAGGCCGAGGCTCGCCTCCCGCCGCGGGTCGTGGAGAAGGGCCCGGCCGACGCCGCTCTCCTCCCCGTGGTAGCTCGTCGGCTGCCCGCGCTTCCCCGGAGCCTGGTACTGGAAGCCGTGCTGGATCCGGCCGTTCGTGAGGCCGAGTGACGCGTTTCCCGCCCGGACGAGAAGCGTTCTCAGGATGGGTGCCTTCGCGTCGCGGCCGAGCAGGCCGATGAGGAGGGCACCGCAGAGAAGGAGCCCTGCCGGATACTCCCGGTAGCCGTCGAAGATCAGGGGCGCGGCGATGCCGACGAAGAGAACGGTCTGAAAGAAGAGGAGGCAGGTCGTCCAGACGCCTGGCGTGCCTCCGAACCAGGGGAGAAGGTACCGGCCGATCAGCGGCTGGAGCTGAAAGAGGAGGAACGCCGAGAGAAAAACCGTGACGGCGTAAAGGAGCATCCGAGAGACTACGATACAGGGGAACTCTCCATAGGACCGGAGTCGACCGCTCCGGGCGACAGCGAGCCGGAAGGCCCCGAGTGGAAAGGAGAAGAGATCACCATGCCCGCCGTTCTCACGGAACTTTCGGAGCGGATCCTGACCGTCACCGTGAACCGCCCCGAAAAGCTGAACGCCCTGAACGCCGAGGTGGTCGAGGGGCTCCGGAGCGTCTTTCACGACGCGAAGACGAACGCGGAGGTCGGGGCCCTCATCGTGACGGGGGCGGGGGAGAAGGCCTTCGTCGCGGGAGCCGACATCGCGGGCTTCGCGTCGCTCTCCGCGGAAGGGGCGGTGGAGCTGGCCCGGAAGGGGCAGGCCGTTCTCGACCTCCTGGAGCGCCTCGGGAAGCCTTCGATCGCCGCCCTGAACGGCTTCGCTCTGGGCGGCGGCTGCGAGCTGGCGATGGCCTGCACCCTCCGCGTGGCGTCGAAGACGGCGAAGCTGGGGCAGCCGGAAGTGAACCTCGGCCTGATCCCGGGCTACGGAGGGACGCAGCGGCTGCCTCGGCTCGTCGGGAAAGGGCGCGCCCTGGAGATGATCCTGACCGGTGATCCGGTGCCGGCCGACGAGGCGTGGCGGATCGGCCTCGTGAACCGCGTCGTGGAGCCGGCGGCGCTGATGCCCGCCTGCCGCGAGCTGGCAAAGAAGATCCTCTCCCGGGCGCCTCTCGCGGTGAAACGGGCGCTGGATGCCGTGAACGAAGGGCTCGACCTCCCCCTCGGCGCCGCCGAGAAGCACGAGGCTGCGCTCTTCGGCCTCTGCGCGTCGACCGAGGACTGGAAGGAAGGAGTCTCGGCATTTCTCGAAAGACGTCCAGCGGCGTTTACGGGGCGCTGACCTTCGAGCCCCTCGACCCGGCGCTTCCGCGGCGGCTGGAGGCCTGGCGAAGCCCTGCGCTCGGCGAGGAGACGACGATCGCCTGCTATGGGAGCGCGGGACGGCCGCTTCTCCTCTTTCCGGCAGCGGCGGGGGACCACCTCGACAACGAGCAGTTCGGCATCGTGAAGTCCGTCGAGCCGCTTCTCCTCGCCGGGAGGCTGCGCGCCTTTTCCGTCGACACGATCAACCGCCGCGCCTGGGCGAACGCGGAGACCCCCGTCGTGGAGCAGGCCCGGCTGCAGGCGCTCTACGCCGCATTCGTGGAGGAGGAGGTCGTTCCCGTCATCCGGACGGAGTGCGGCGACGATGCGGTCCGCGTCGCCGTGGCCGGCGCGAGCTTCGGCGCCTTTCACGCGGCCAAC
Organism: Acidithiobacillales bacterium; assembly: GCA_050258155.1. Lineage (GTDB taxonomy): Bacteria > Acidobacteriota > Thermoanaerobaculia > UBA5066 > UBA5066 > DAOMFB01. The sequence goes on along the minus strand of JBLMYG010000139.1, from coordinate 6,397 downwards.
GCCCTCTTCCGGCGGCCGGACCTCTTCGAGACCCTCGTGGCGATGAGCGGCTTCTACGACCTGGCGCCTCACTATCTCCGCGGCTACAGCGACGACAACTGCTACTACAACAACCCGGCCTGGTACGTGCCGGGGCTCTCGGGGACGTATCTCGACCTCCTCCGCGACACCTGCACGATCTACATCGTCACCGGCCGAGGGCCCTACGAGATGCCGGACGCCTCGTTCGGCCTCTCCTCCATCCTCAGCTCGAAGGGGATCCCCCACACTCTCGACATCTGGGGAACGGACGTCAGCCACGACTGGGTCTGGTGGCGCAAGATGATCGCCCACGCCGCCACGAAGCTGGGGTGGTAGTCGCGTGCCGTAGGCGGCCATTGATATGGGTGCCAGTACTTAGTAGTATGGGGACCCATATGAAGACGACCGTGGAGCTTTCCGCCCCGCTGCTGAAAGAGGCCAAGGCCGTGGCCGCGCGCGAAGGAACGACGCTGCGCGTCCTTCTCGAGGAAGGGCTTCGTGAATCGCTGGTCCGCCGAAGGAAAGGTCGCCGGTTTCGGCTGCGCGATACTTCGGTTCGAGGCAAGGGGTTGCATCCCGGCGTGGATCTGTCGAACTGGGAGCAGATCCGTTCATTGATCTACGAGGGCCACGGCGGTTGATCGCCCTCGACACGAATGTTCTCGTGGCGGCGCATCGAGGGGATGTGGCTGCGCACGACCGGGCCCGGGATGCTCTCGGGACGCTGGCGGATCGGGGTCTGCCATGGGCCGTGCCGTGGCCCTGCGTTCACGAGTTCCTATCGGTCGTCACCCACCCGCGGATCTTCCGTCCTCCTTCCACCCTGGAGGAGGCGCTCGCAGAGGTCACCGCCTGGCTCGAGTCGGGGACGCTGGTTCTTCTCGCAGAAACCGAGGGCTACTTCGAGGAGCTGGCGGCCCTTCTTCGCTCAGGGCGGATCGCGGGTCCCAAGGTCCACGACGCCCGGATCGCCGCCCTCTGCCGTCTGCACGGTGTTCGCGAACTCTGGTCGGCCGATCGCGATTTCGGACGATTTCCGGGCCTCAAGGTCCGGAATCCGCTCGTCGGCTGAGGGCGGGTCTCGGACTCAGCCCCGCCACGAGTCGTGATAGGAGGGGTCTTCGAGGGAGAGCGCTTCGGGGGTGAGGCGGAGGGGCCGGAAGGTGTCCATCATGACCGCCAGCTCGTCCGTGGAGCGCGTCCCGATCGATCCCTCGTAGGCCCCCGGATGCGGGCCGTGCGGGACGCCGGCCGGGTGGAGCGAGACGGCCTTCGGACCGACCCCCCGCCGGCTCGTGAAGTTGCCCCGGACGTAGTAGATGACCTCGTCGCAGTCGACGGAGGCGTGGGGATAGGGGCAGGGGATTGCCTCCGGATGGGTATCGGTGAGCCGGGGGACGAAGGAGCAGATCAGGGCGCCGCGCGCGGCGAAGGTGGAGTGGATCGTCGGCGGAAGGTGAACGAGCCCGGTCCGCGCCTGATAGGCGAGGATGGGGAACGCGAAGGGCCAGACGGATCCGTCCCACCCGACGACGTCGAAGGGCGAGCCGGAGGGGAACCGCTCGACGAAGGAGTCGTCCTTCTTGACGACGATCCGCCTCGGTCCGGGCCGCGGCCCGGCGAAGGCCGGCCTGCGAAAGTCGCGGTGCGTGTAAGGCGCGTCCATCCGGAGCTGGCCGACGGGGTTGCGGAAGTGGGCGGGGAGGTGAAGGCCGCCCTTGAGCTCGAAGAGAATCCCTTCGAGAGGGGAAGAGATCCGGAGGCGGCTGACGACGCCCCGGGGCACGCAGAGGTAGTCGCCGCCCCGGACCGCGAGGTCGCCGAAGGGTGACTCCAGCGTGCCGCTGCCATCGAAGAAATAGAACAGCTCGTCGCCGTCGCCGTTGCTGAAGCCATCCTCCGTGTTCGCTTCCAGCGGGAGCCTCAGGAACGACAGTGCGACGTCCGCGTTGACGAAGACGGGGGTGAAGCCCTCGGGGGCGTTCTCCCCGGCGAAAAGCCTCCGGCGAAGCGGCTGCCGCGGGGCCTCCAGGGCCGGCTTCCGGTCGAAGCGGCCCGGCGCGCACGGGCCGATCTTCTCGTCGGTCATCGGCGGTCCCTCGTGATAGAGGATCGAGAACTCGCCGTCGAATCCCGCCCGGGTCAGGCACTCCTCGTAGCGGAGCTTCCCGGCGCCGTCCCGAAAGGCGGTGTGGGGCTTTTCGGGGAGCGCCCCTGCCGCCATCCGGTCGATCAACCGACGACCTCGAGCGCCTGCCGGTCCCGCTGGCTCTCCTCGATCGCCTCGAAGAGGGCCCGGAAGTTCCCGTACCCGAACCCCCTGTCCCCCTCGCGCTGGATGATCTCGTAGAAGAACGGCCCGGCCTTCGCGTCGCCGTACATCGCCTGCGCATCGAGCATGAAGATCTGGAGGAGGTACTTCTCGTCGGCGCCGTCCAGGAGGATCTGGTTCTTACGGAGGGCGTCCATCGGCTCGCGGACGGTCGTGACCCCGACGTCGGCGAGCCTCTTCGGAAGCCTCTCGTAGTAGAGGTCCGGCGCGGGGAGGAAGCGTATGCCCGCCGACCGGAGGGCCTCGACCGCCGGAATGATCTCCCGGACGAGGAAGGCGACGTGCTGCACGCCGGCACCGTGGTGGTCCTCGCAGAAGCGATTGATCTGGCTCTCACGGAAGAAGGGCTTCATCGGCTCGTTCGTGGCAAACTTGATCCCGCTTTCCGGGTCGGCCATCACGATGGACCGGAGGCCCGAGCCCGTCAGCCGGCGCCCCCCGTCCACCTCAGTCGTGTGGAACTCGACGTCCCAGTAGTGCCTGAAGCCGAGGACGTCGCGGTACCAGTGGACGACCGGGAGCATCGTGTAGGCGTTCGACGTGACGTGATCGATCGTGGAGAAGCCATGGGGGCTCGGCAGGGGCTCGCCCCTCCCCACGGCGTCGAAGTCCGGGGCGAAGCGAGGGTAGGGGCCGTCGCGCTGGATGAACCGGAAGGTGACGTCGTCGAGCGGCGTGGCGATGCTGAAGGTCCGGAAGCGTCCTCCTCCTCCTCCTTCGTCGTCCGTCTGGATGTCGGAGAGGAACGTGGCGCCCCTCCTCTCGAGGAACGCCCAGGCGGCCTCGACGTCCCTGACGCGAAGGGCCAGGGACGAGATGCCGTCCGGGTGGATCCGGAGGTAGCGGGCGGCACGCGAGCCGGGCCGGACCGGGGTCGAGACGAGGATCCTGATCTGCCCGGCGGCGAAAAGCGCCGCCTCCTCGCCTCCCTTCTCGACCTTCGCCCGCGAGGCGCGTGCGATCTCCGTGAAGCCGAGCCCGTCGGTGTAGAAGCGGCGGCTCCGGGCCAGGTCGCCGACGATGAAGTGGAAGGAGTCGTATCCGAGGATCCCGAGCGAGTCCGCCATGAACCTAGTTTAGACCCCGTCTCAGGGTGAGGAAACCCCGGACCGCCCCCGACGAAAAGCCGAGGGCTTCCGTAGAATGTGATGGTTGACACGGACGCCTCCTACCAGAGCACCGGCCGGTGATTTTTTCGTCCGTGAGCTTCCGCTCTTCCTCGACTACCTCGCGGTCGAAAAAGGGCTGGCGAGGAACTCTCTCGACGGCTATCGCCGCGACCTGACGACTTTCGGACTTCATGTCGCCCGGAAGGGCCTCGCCACCCGGGAGGTCTCGCGGGAGGACATCGTGTCGTTCCTCGGGGCGCGCCGTGCGGTGGGGGCGTCGCCGCGGAGCCTCGCCCGCGTCACGTCGGCGCTCCGCGGCTTCTTCCGGTTCCTGGCTGCAGAGGGGATGCTTCCCGCCGACCCGACGGCCGAGCTTCAGAACCCCCGGCGCTGGGCCGTCCTTCCGAAGGTCCTCTCGCGCGAGGAGGTGAAGAGGCTCCTCGAGGCGCCGGACGTCGAGTCTCGAAAAGGTCTCCGCGACCGGGCCATGCTCGAGCTCCTCTATGCCTGCGGCCTCAGGGTCTCCGAGCTGGCATCCCTGCCGCTCTCGAACCTCCGTCTCGCCGACGGCTTCGTCGTCGTCCGCGGGAAGGGCTCGAAGGAGCGCGTCGTGCCGATCGCGGACGCCTCGGCCCGATGGGTGGCCCGGTACCTGAAAGACGTCCGGGCCGGGAAGCGAGGGGCTGCCTCGAGCCGCTGGCTCTTCCCGGGGTCGAAAGGGAGGCCGGTGACGCGGCAGACCGTCTTCCTCTCCCTCAAGGCCGCCGCACGGAAGGCGGGGCTGCCGCCGGCAGCGGTGTCGCCGCACGTCCTCCGGCACGCCTTCGCGACCCATCTCGTCGACGGCGACGCGGATCTCCGGGCCGTCCAGATGATGCTCGGCCACGCGGACATCGCCACGACCGAGATCTACACGCACGTCTCGCGCTCGCGCATCCGGCGCGTTTACGACCGGACGCACCCTCGGGCCTGAGGGCGCCTCTTCCGCTATAGTCCCGGCGGGCCTTACGCCTCAAGAGATGCCGCCGATCCCGCACCTCGAGCTCTTCGTCGCCGGCACGCGGCGACCGAGCGTCTCGGCGGGAAGCCTGTCGAGCGTGAATCCTTCCGATCCATCGGACGTCGTGGCGCACGTTCCGGAGGGGTCCGCGGCCGACGTCGAGGCGGCCGTTTCGGCCGCGAGCGAGGCGCTCGAGGCGTGGAGGCTCCTCCCCGGCCCGGCGCGGGCCGAGCATCTCTTCCGCTGGTCCGAGGCGCTCGGCGCGAGCGTCGAGGCCCTCGCGCAGGCGATGGCGCGGGAGGTGGGAAAGCCGATCGCAGAGGCGCGCGGAGAAGCTTCGCGCGGCGTCGTCATTCTCCGATACGCGGCGGGCGAAGCGGTCCGCGACGCAGGGGCCGTCATACCGTCGCAGCTCCCGGAGACGCTCCAGCTGACCCTCCGGGAGCCTCTCGGGGTCGTCGGCCTCGTCACGCCGTGGAACTTTCCGGTGGCGATCCCTCTCTGGAAGGCGGCGCCGGCCCTCGCTTTCGGGAACACCGTCGTCCTGAAGCCTGCCGAAGCATCGTCGGGGGTCGCCTCGCTCCTCGCCGAGACCGCAGCCACGGCGGGGCTGCCGCAGGGGGTCTTCAACGTTGTCTTCGGCCTCGGCCCCGTCGTGGGTGAGGCGCTCGTCTCCCATCCCGGCGTCCGGGGCGTCAGCTTCACCGGCTCGGCCGCCGTCGGGGCGCGCGTGGCCGAGATCTGCGCACGTCGCAACATCCGATACCAGACCGAGATGGGGGGGAAGAACGCGGCGATCGTTCTGGCCGACGCCGACCTGCCGCGCGCCGGAGCGCTCACCATCTCCGGGGCGATGCGATTCGCCGGGCAGAAGTGCACGGCGACGAGCCGCGTCATCGTGGAGAGGAAGATCTGGGACGAGTTCCTTCCGCTTCTCGCCTCGCAGGCCGCCGCCCTCCCGATCGGGCCCGTCACGGACCCGGCGGCGGCGGTCGGCCCGCTCGTCTCCGAAGCCGCCCGAAGCCGCGTAACCCGCCTCCTCGCGGGGGAATCGTGCCGCGTCCATTCCGGGGGCGGGCCGCCGCGCGACCCGCGCTTCGCCGCGGGCTGGTTCCTCGCGCCGACAGTCCTCTCGGAGGTCGGGCCCCAGTCGCCCCTGCTCCGCGAAGAGCTCTTTGCGCCGGTCCTCGTGGCCATTCCGGCGTCCGGGCTCGAAGAAGCTCTGGCAGCGGCGAACGCGACCCGGTACGGGCTCTCCGCGGCGCTCTTCACCCGCGATGTCCGAAGCGCCCTACGGTACGTCCGGAGGATCGAGGCGGGACTCGTCCGGATCAACGGTGACACCACCGGCGTCGATCCGCACGCACCCTTCGGCGGCATGAAGGGCTCGAGCTCGGGAAGCCGCGAGCAGGGCCCTGCGGCCCGCGACTTCTACACGGAGACGAAGACGGTACAGATCGCAGGGGGGTGACGGGCAATGGCGGGCCTTCCCCGGATGATGTCTGTCGTCGACTCCCACACCGAGGGGGAGCCGACGAGGGTCGTCGTCGAGGGGTGGCCGCCCCTCGAGTCGACCACGATGGAGGGACGGCGCGAGGAGCTCGTCCGGAGGCACGACGCCCTCCGCCGGGCGGTGGTTCTCGAGCCCCGGGGGCACGAGGCGGTCGTCGGGGCGCTCCTGACGCCGCCGGTCACGCCGGGCGCCGCCGCGGGCGTGGTCTTCTTCAACAACGTCGGGGCGCTCTGGATGTGCGGGCACGGCCTGATCGGCGTCGCGAGGACGCTGGAGTTCCTCGGGCGGATCTCTCCGGGGAGCCACCGGATCGACACGCCGGCCGGCCCCGTCACGGCGGAGCTGGAGACGTCGGGGCTCGTCACGATCGAGAACGTTCCGTCGTACTGCCATGATCGGGACGTGGAGCTCGACGTCCCGGG
>JBLMYG010000138.1:0-3514 GCA_050258155.1 Acidithiobacillales bacterium | reverse complement strand
GCCGCGCCACTGAAGGGGATCCGGTGGGAGACCGGGTCCGGCCCCCTCCGATCCTTCGTCGCCGAGGCGCTGCGCGAGGGACGCTTCGGCCTCCATGTGGAGTGCGCGGAGCCTCGTCCCTTCCCTGCCGAGCCGCTTGCCGCGGCGGCAGCTCTTCCGTCGGGCGGCGCCATCGCCTTCCCGCTCGACGGGGCGCCGGGCCGCGAGGCTCTGGCGGCGCTGCTCGGGGGCGAGGCCCTTGTCGTCGCCCACGACGCCAAGCGGCTGCACCTCGCGGCGACACGGCTCGGAATCGCCCCTCCGCCCCGCTTCTTCGACGCGATGCTCGCGAGCTACGTTGTCGCGCCGGGCCTCCATGCGCACGACCTCCCGGGAGACGCCCGCGCCCACCTCGACCTCCCGCCCGAGGCGGTCCCTGCACTGAAGGACCTGACGGGGAAGGAGGGCCTCTCCTCGCCCGGCGCCCTCTCCGGAGAGGCCGGCCTCGCATATCTCTCCCCCCGGGCGCGCCTGCCGCTCGCCCTTTTCGACGTCCTCAAGACGGCTCTCGACGCCGCGCCGGCGCTGAAGAAGGTCCTGGAGGAGATCGAGGTCCCGCTCGTGCCGGTCCTCGGGCGGATGGAGGTGGCCGGGATCGCCGTCGACCGGGACGCGCTCACCGGCCTCTCGGCGGAGTTCGGCGAGCGGCTCCGGGAGCTGGAGACGAGGATCCACGAGGCGGCCGGCGAGGTCTTCAACATCGGCTCGCCGCCGCAGCTCGGAAGGATCCTCTTCGAGAAGCTCGCCTACCCGCCGCTCCGGAAGACCGCCAAGACGAAAGCCTACGCGACCGGCTCCGACGTCCTCGAGGAGCTGGCCTCCCTCGGAACCGGCCCCGTCCCTGCTCTCGTCCTCGAGTGGCGCGAGCTCGCGAAGCTGAAAGGGACGTACGTCGACGCGCTGCCGGAGTACGTCGCCCGCGACGGGCGGATCCACACGTCTTACGACCAGGCCGTGGCCGCCACCGGGCGGCTCTCGTCGAACGACCCCAACCTGCAGAACATCCCTGTGAGGACGGAGGCCGGGCGGAGCATCCGCCGCGCCTTCGTCGCACCGCCGGGGCGTCTCCTCGTGACCGCCGACTACTCGCAGGTGGAGCTCAGGATCCTCGCTCACCTCTCGGGCGACGAAGCGCTTCTCGCGGCCTTCCGGCGAGGGGAGGACATCCACAGGGCGACGGCGGCGAAGATGTTCGGCGTCCCCCCCGGCCAGGTGACGCCCGAGCAGCGCCGGGGGGCCAAGACGATCAACTTCGGGATTCTCTACGGAATGGGACCCTTCGCCCTCGCGGCGCAGCTCGGTGTCTCCCGCGCGGAGGCGAAGGACTTCATCACGGCCTACTTCGAGAGGTTCCCCGGGGTGAGGAACTGCCTCGATTCGGTCCTCAGGAGGGCGCGCGAGACGGGAAGGACCGAGACGATCTTCGGCCGCGTCCGGCCGATCCCGGGCCTCTCCGACCGGAACCACGCGGTGAGGGCGAACGCCGAGCGGATGGCGATGAACGCGCCGTTCCAGGGCTCGGCGGCCGACCTGATCAAGCGGGCGATGATCGCGCTCGACGAGGCGCTGGCGCGGGAGAACCCGGCGGCCCGCCTTCTCCTCCAGGTCCACGACGAGCTGGTCCTCGAGTGCGACGCGAAGGACGCCGACGCGGTCGGCGCCCTCGCGTGCCGGACGATGGAAGGCGCGGCGTCGCTTGCCGTTCCCCTCACGGTCGACGTCGGGCGGGGGCCGAACTGGGCGGAGGCGAAATGAGCCCGGGCCCGGAGGCGGACTCTACAATCGGACCAGTGATCCGGCTCTCGATTCGTCTGGCCGCGCTCGTGGCACTTCTCGCCGGCGCGGACGCCCGGGCGCAGGCGCCTGCCCCGACACCGGTCCCGGTGGCCCCGGGCACGGTCGTGCTCCGCCCCATCGAGGCGATCCCGGACATCTTTCCTCTCCAGCCGGCCGAGCTTCCGTACGTTCACCCGCTCTTCCGGCCTCTCGACGAGCCGGCGAAGCTCGTCGAGCGTCCCGCTCTCGAAGACCTCGAGACGCGGGTCTGGCTCTTCGTGACGGCGAAGGTGGGAGCCGACGGACGGGTCGTGGAGGGGTCCGCCGTGGAGCCGCCGCTCGCGGGCCTGACGGTGCCGCTTCCGTCGCTCTACCCGCGCTGGCGATTCACGCCCGCGAGAAAGGGCGGGGTGCCGGTCGTGACCTGGGCGACGTACGCAGCCGAGCTGAACGTGAGTCTGGAGAAGGGAGCCTTCACCGCCTTCAGCCTCGTTCCCGTCGGTAAGGAGGACCCCCTGCCGCGCGTCGTCCCGGAGCCGTCCGGGGAGGAGTGGATGCTCGCCTACCCGAAGGACGTCACGCCGGCCGAGCCGGGCGTCGTCTCGATCGAGGAGTGCGATGTCCTTCCCGCGCCGGACGCGGTCAAATGGAAGTTCGAAAGCGCGCGGGCGCGCTCGCGGCTCACGGCCCTCGTCCAGATCGGAGAGACAGGGCAGGTCGCACGCGTCATTCCTACGGGGGAGACGGCCGAGCCGCTCCTCGCTCTCTGGCTGCGGAAGAACGCGGCGGCGTGGAAGCTGACGCCGGCGATGGCCGCCGGAAAACCGGTCTCGTCGTGGCTGACCCTCGACGCCACGCTCGAGTACACGATCGACTCGGCCAAGAAGAAAGCCGAGCGCGTCGTGAAGAAGAACCTCCGGGGGCCGAAGGCGAAGTAGCCCTACTCCACTTTCCGGAGATCCCCCACCCGTCTCGTCTTCTTCTTTCCGTCGAGGTACTCGAGGAGCGGGATGAGGGTCTTCCGCGTGAGGCCCCAGAGGTCGCGAAATCCGGCGACGGAAAGGGTCTGGCCCTTCACGCTCTCGAGCTTCCTTTCCGCCGCGGCGAGGACGTCGCGGTGGACGACGAGGTCGGGCGAGATCCTGACGAGGGCGCCTCTCTTCAGGAGGTGGCCGGCGAGCCCGTCCACGACGGCGGCTTTCGTCCCGAGGGAGGCCGCGAGGTCGGCGCTTCGCGGAGGCGCCCAGCCGGCCGCCCTGAATCCCTCCTCGACGCGGCCGGCGAAACCCTCCGCCCCACCCGAGAGGCCGGAGGGCGCGGCACCCGGGGGTGAGACGCGGTCTCCCGCCGCCGCGAGCTTCCCCGCGGCAAGAAGGAGTCCGAGCCATCCCTCCGCGGCCTCGCGAGGAAGGCCGCGCCCCAGCTTCTCGAGGAACTCTCCCCGCGTGAAGGAGAGCGTGGCCGTGCCGCTCTTCTCTCGCTCCGAAAAGAGCCCCTCGGCGCGGCGGACCACGGCCTCCGCCACGCTGGCGTGAGCGTGGAGTCCCGTCGGAAGACGGAGGGCCCTGCCGGACGAGGCCAGTGTTTCCAGCCGCTTTGCGGCTTCGACCTCCGGGACGCCGAGCCTCTGGCCGAGGGCCCGCGCGGTCAGGCCGGCGGCGCCCGCCTCCCGGAGCAGGAGGTCCGGGAGACGCTCCGG
>JBLMYG010000137.1:0-17229 GCA_050258155.1 Acidithiobacillales bacterium | reverse complement strand
CGGGAGGGGTCGATGAACGTGGTCGTCACGGGCGGGACCGGATTCCTCGGCCGGCGGCTCGTGGCGCGCCTTCGCGAGGCCGGCCACGAGGTTGTCGTCCTGTCGCGGGGCGGGACCCCCGCCGCCCTTCCCCCCGGGATCCAGGTCGTTCCGTGGCCTGAGGGAGCCTCCGGTTGGGAGGCCGCGGTGGATGGCGCGGGTGCCGTCGTCAACCTCGCCGGCGAGAGGGTCTCCCAGCGGTGGACCGCCGCCGCCAAGAAAGAGATCGAGAAGAGCCGCGTGGACGGGACGCGGCGGCTCGTCAAGGCCATTTCGGCCGCGGCGACGAAACCCTCCGTCCTCGTCAACGCCTCGGCCGTCGGGTACTACGGCGCGCGAGGCGACGAGGAGCTGACGGAAGACGCCCCCCCGGGTGACGATTTCCTCGCGCGGACATGCCGGAAGTGGGAGAAGGCGGCGGCGGAAGCGGAGGATATCGGGGTCCGCGTCGTCCGGATCCGGATCGGCCTCGTCCTCGCCCCTGACGGCGGGGCGCTGGCGAAGATGCTTCCGGCGTTCCGGGCCTTCGCTGGCGGGCCGGCCGGAAGCGGCGCGCAATGGATGTCATGGATACATCGCGACGACCTCGTCGAGCTCTTCCTCTTCACGCTCGAAAGAGCTGCGGCCGCCGGCCCTCTCAACGGCACCGCACCTGCTCCGGTCCGGAACCGGGACTTCGCGTCGGCTCTCGGGAGGGCACTCCGCCGCCCGGCCTTCGTCCCCGTGCCCGCGCCGGCTCTGAGGCTCCTCTTCGGCGAGATGGCCACGATCGTTCTCGAGGGCCAGCGGGCCCTCCCGAGCCGCCCCCTCGCACTCGGCTTCCGCTTCCGGTTCCCTGAGCTCGGCGCGGCCCTCCGCGACGTCGTCGGTGGCTGAGGCCCCGGCTACTCCGGGGTGATCGGGCCGAGCGACCGGACCAGTGAGAACGCCGTCTCTTCGCCGTCGAGGACACAGAGCCGGACGGCCGCCTGGACATCCTCGACCCTCGCGGAACCGTCGGCGGCCGGGAGCAGCCCGACCGACTGGTGGCGACCCGACCGCTTGGCGAGAAGGAGGGCCCGGTCGGCGAGTCGCAGGATCTCGTCGTAGCTCACGGCGTCCGGGACCGCCGGAAGCCATGGAAAGACGGCCCAGCCCACGGAACAGGTCTTCCAGATCGTCCGCCCCTTTCCGAGGTCCATCGGGACACGCGAGATCACCGAGAGGATCCGTTCCGAGAGGAGGCGCGCCTGCTGGCGATCGGACTCTCCCGTGACGATCAGGAACTCCTCTCCCCCCCACCTGATCAGCCAGTCGGACTTGCGGACGATGCTCTCCAGACGGGCCGCGGCCTCGACGAGCACCCCGTCACCGACGTCGTGCCCGTAAAGGTCGTTGATCTCCTTGAAGTGGTCGAGATCCACGAGGTAGAAGACGAGGTCGCGCCCCTCCGGAGGCAGCCCGCCTCCGGAGGATCTGAAGGCACGGAGCACCTTCGCGACCTCCCGACTGATTTCGCTCGAGAAGAAGCGCCGGTTCCGGAGTCCCGTGAGCGGGTCGGTCAGCGATGCCTCCTGCAGCTCCCGGTTCATCGCCGCCAGCTCGGCGCTCCGTTCTGCCACTGCCGCCTCCAGCCGCTGGCGCTCCGCCTCGAGCGAGCGGGTCCGCCACTGCGTCACCCCGGCGACGACGAGCCCGAAGAAGAGCCCTCCGAGGATCCAGGCCCAGCCTTCCTCCCACCAGGGCGGGGCCACGGAGAAGGCGAAGGTCGCAGGCCTCTCGCTCGGCATTCCGGCCGCCGAAACCGCCGTGACCTCGAGGCGGTACTCCCCTGCAGGAAGGGCCGAATACCTCACCTCCCGGACTTTCGTCTCCACGGGCCGGGCGTCGAGGCCGACGAGGCGGTAGGTGTACTTGACGCGCTTCGGCTCGATGAACGTCAGAGCGGCCCAGGAGATCCTGAGGTCTCTTTCGCGGCGCGACAAACGGGCGGGAGCGGTCAGGTCGAGTCTCTGTCCCCCTGCCCATGCCTCGAGGATCACGACGGGAGGGGGGAGGCGCCGGGCCTGCGGAACGCCGGGGGTGAAGTGGACGAGGCCGCGGCTCGTCCCGATCCAGACCGTCCCGTCGGGCTCGGCGAAGAACGCGTTCTGGTCCATGTCGTCGCTGATGAGCCCGTCTGACGTTCCGTAGTGACGGGGAGCTCCTTCACGCGGATAGACCGCGATTCCGGACGGCGTCCCGGCCCAGAGGGCGCCGCCGGCGTCCCGGCCGAGAAAGACGGCCTTCCCGGCCGGCCTTCCGGGCGGTTCCGGAAAGCGCGTGACCGTCAGCCTCTCGCCGCGCACCCGGACCTTGTCGACGCCGGAGACGTTGCGGTAGCCGACGGCGAAGCTGCCGTCCTCCATCCGGACGATGCTCGACAGATCCCGGGCCCGGAGGCCGTCCTCCGCCCCGAAGCGGTGCGGCTCCGGTCCGGTGAGGCGGGACAGTCCCCCCTCGCCCGCCCCCCAAAGGATGCCGGCTGCATCCTCGGTGAAGGCGAACTGCCTCGGCGGACCGGTGGCTTCCGGCGCCTTCAGAAGGACGAACCGGTCCGGGACGCCGTGCGCGGCAATGCGGAAGATGCCGCGATCGGTTCCGGCGATCAGGTCGCCGGCGCTCGTCCGATAGAGCGAGACGACCTTGATTCCCGAGGCGTCGACCCCTTCGAACGTGCACCGGTGGACGCGGGACGGCTCCGGGCCGACCTCCGTGACACCGCCGGGCCAGTGGCCGACGTAGAGCCGGCCGTCGGGAAACGCCGCCAGGGCCTGAATCACGTCCCCCCCGAGGCCGTTCTTCCGCGTGAACGTCCGGATCGAGCCGTCGACCGGATCGATCCGGTTCAACCCTTCTTCGGTTCCGACCCAGAGGGCACCCTTGCCGTCGCGCGCGATGGCCCAGACGAGATTGTTCGCCAGCCCCTCTTCCTCGCCACCCCCGCGGAAGGCACCCTGCCCGAGGCGGCGGGCGAGCCCCTCGCCCGCGAGGCCGATCCAGAGCGAGCCTTCCCGATCGAGCAGCGCGACGTTGACGGCGCCCGTGAGGCCTTCGCGTCGCCCGGTGAGGCTCCAGGCGCCGTCTCTCTTCCTCGCCAGCCCGCGGACCGTCGGAACGAGGATCTCGCCGTTCTCTCCGAGGCCGAGGCGGCCGAACTCGCTCGAGGCGGGGAGTCCGTCGTCGTCCCGGACGAAGCGATCGCTCCCCGGCGCGCGGACCCAGAGCGTTCTGATCGAGCGGACCCAGAGGCGTCCGGCGCCGTCCGTGAGGATCCGGTCGATCTGCTCGCCCGGCGGCAGCGGGATCTCCGTTCCGAGCTCGCGCCAGCCGGTCCCGTCCGAGACCGTGAGCGAAGCTCCCCGCGCCACCCAGAGCGCGCCGCCTGGATCGCGGTGAAGCGCGGTGATCTTCACTTCGGGCTTTCCGCCCGGCCGCCGGGCGAGCCGGAAGCGCCCGTTCTCCCCGACGAAGAGGCCGCTGGCCGTCCCCACCCAGACCCGCCCCGTCTCGTCGGAGACGATCTGTCCGTCGGGAATCTGCGAGGCCGGAAGACCGGACTCCTCGCCGACCGCCACGAACTCCTCCCCTTCCCGCCGGGCGAGGCCCGTGGCCGTCCCGGCGAAAAGGACGCCCTGCGGCGTTTCGTGAAGGACGCTGACCCGCGTGTCGAGCGCAGCAAGAGCCGGTCCCATCCGGACGAATCGCCTCCCGTCGTACCGGAAGAGCCCGTTGTCGGTGCCGACCCAGAGGAAGCCGGTCCGGTCCTGCGCGAGGGCCTCGACGTTCAGGTCGTCGAGGCCGTCGTCACTTCCGAAGACCGCGAAGACGTACCGCCCCGTGAACAGCGGCTCCCGCGTCCGGCCGCCAATTGGCTCGCGGGCGAGCAGGTCGAATCCGATGGCGGAGAGAAGAAGCGCCGCGACCCTGAGGCCCGCCCTCGTTGTCCGTAGCACAGACACAAGTTTAAAGCTTCCGGTACCTGATCCGGTGCGGGCTGTCGGCCTCGGCGCCGAGGCGCCGGTGACGGTCCGCCTCGTAGTCCTGATAGTTCCCTTCGTACCAGACGGTCTTCGAGTCCCCCTCGAAGGCGAGGATGTGCGTGGCGACGCGATCGAGAAACCAGCGATCGTGCGAGATGACGACGGCGCAGCCGCCGAAGGCGAGAAGCGCCTCCTCCAGCGCACGGAGCGTGTCGACGTCGAGGTCGTTCGTCGGCTCGTCGAGGAGAAGGAGGTTTCCTCCCTTCTTCAGCGTCCTTGCGAGGTGGAGGCGGTTCATCTCGCCCCCGGAGAGGTCCTTCACGAGCTTCTGCTGGTCCCCCCCCTTGAAGTTGTACATAGCGCAGAAGGCCCGGCTCGGCATCTCCCGCCTTCCGAGATGGACGATGTCCTGCCCCTGCGACAGCTCGTCATGAACGGTCTTCCGTTCGGCGGGCCGCTCGCGGTCCTGGTCGACATAGCTCGGAACGACGGTCTCGCCGACCTTCAGCACGCCCCCGTCCGGCTTGGCGTCATTAGCGCCTCCGCGTGCCGCTGCGGCGGCCCCCATGATCATCTTGAAGAGCGTCGTCTTCCCCGCGCCGTTCGGGCCGATGACTCCCACGATGCCGCCGCGCGGCAGGTCGAAGCTCAAGTCGTCGAAGAGAAGCTTCTCCCCGTAAGCCTTCCGGACCCCTTCGGCCCGGACGACGACGTCGCCGAGGCGCGGTCCGGGCGGAATGTAGATTTCGTTCGTCTCGCCGCGCGCCTCGACGCCCGACTCCGACTGGAGCTGCTCGTACGCCTTGAGACGTGCCTTGCTCTTGGCCTGCCGCGCCCGCGGCGCCATCCGGACCCACTCCAGCTCGCGCTTCAGGGTCTGCTGCCGGGCCGACTCGGTCTTCTCCTCCTGCGCGAGACGCGCCTGTTTCTGGGCGAGCCACGAGGAGTAGTTCCCCTTCCAGGGGATGCCGGCGCCGCGGTCGAGCTCGAGGATCCAGCCGGCCACGTTGTCGAGGAAGTAGCGGTCGTGGGTGACCGCCACGACCGTCCCCGGATACTCCTTCAGGTGCTGCTCGAGCCATCCCACCGACTCGGCGTCGAGATGGTTCGTCGGCTCGTCGAGGAGGAGAAGGTCGGGGCGCTGGAGAAGGACCTTGCAGAGGGCCACCCGCCGCTTCTCGCCGCCGGAGATCTTCGTGACGTCCGCGTCCGGGGGAGGGCACCGGAGAGCGTCCATCGCCGTCTCGAGCGTCCGGTCCAGCTCCCAGCCGCCGGCGGCTTCGATGGCGTCCTGAACGCGGCCGTATTCGGCCATCACTCTCTCCATCTCGTCGTCCGGGAGGCTTTCGCCCATCCTCCCCGAGAGCTCATCGAACCGCGCCAGAAGCGCCTTGACGGGCGCGACGGCGTCCTCGATGTTCCCGAGAACCGTCTTCTCCGGGTCGAGCCGGGGATCCTGGGGAAGGAACCCGATCCTCGTCCCCTCGGCCGGGACCGCCTCGCCGGTGAACTCCTTCTCGACCCCCGCCATGATCCGGAGGACCGTCGACTTCCCCGCGCCGTTCAGCCCGAGAATGCCGATCTTGGCGCCCGGGAAGAACGCGAGGTTGATGCCCCGGAGGATCTCGCGCTGCGGCGGCACGACTTTCCGGAGGTTCTGCATCGTGAAGATGTACTGCTTGGCCATGCGGGGAGGAATGTAGCAGGGCGGCTGCAACTGCAGCCGCCGCATATCAGAAGAATCCTCCGAGGTAATCTCCCGGCTCATGCGCCGAGCTCACCAAGCGCTCTTGCTCCTGTTCCTGGCGGCTTCCGTCGCTCACTCTCAGAAGGCAGAGAGGCGCGCGTTCACGATCTCCGACTTCTACCGCGTCATCGGCGTGGGGGAACCCGCCCTTTCGCCCGACGGGAAGACGATCGCCTACACGGTGACGACCAGCGACGTCAAAGGCGCGAAGAGGACGTCGGCCCTCTGGCGTATCGGCGCCGACGGGAGCGGAGACCGCCGTCTCACCTTCTCGGACACCAGCGACACGCGCCCCTTTTTCTCGCCGGACGGCAGGACGCTCGCCTTCCTCTCGACGCGGTCCGGCGATCCGCAGCTCTTCTTTCTTCCCCTGGACGGCGGCGAAGCAGAGCGGAAGACCGACGTTCCGGGCGGGATCTCGGATCCCGTTTTCTCGGCCGACGGGACCAAGGTCGCTTTCACTGCCGCGGTCGACCCCGCTTGCGGCGCCGACGTCGCCTGCAACCGTGCCTCGCGCGAGGCCCGCGAGAAGAACAAGCTGAAGGCGTGGGTCGAGGACGCCCTTCTCTTCCGCCACTGGGATTCGTGGAAGGAGGGACGGCGAACGCACGTCCTCGTCCTCGATCTCGCGACGCAGGCCCTCACGGACGCCACGCCGGGCGACTTCGACTCGCCCGTCTTCTTTCTCGGCGGGGCGCGTGGCTTCGACCTCTCGCCCGACGGGAAGGAGCTGGCCTTCGCCTCGAATCGGACCGGCGACCCCGCCGCGAACACGAACGCCGACGTCTTCATCGTCCGGCTCGACGAGGGTCCCGAGGTGCTGAAGGCGCCGAGAAACCTCACCGCCGCGAACCGGGGGTGGGACGGGACGCCGCGCTACTCGCCCGACGGCAGATGGCTCGCTGTCCGGCGACAGGTGACACCCGGCTACGAGGCGGACCGGTTCCGGATCGTCCTCAGGGACCGGGCGGCCGGCACCGAGCGCGGCCTGACGGACGCCTTCGACGACACGATCGACGACTTCGCTTGGTCGGCCGACTCGAAGAGGATCTTCTTCACCGCCGATGTGAAGGGGCGGACGCCCCTCCATCAGCTCGATGTCGCCGGCGGGGCGATCCGCGTCCGGACGGGCGTCGGGACCCTCGATTCCTTCGCTCTCTCCCGTGACGGTTCGTTCGCCGTCGTGGCCCGGCGTCGGATCGATCAGCCGGCCGAGCTCTGGCGAATCGACCTCGGCCCGAAGGGAAACCCCGAAGGGACCCGCCTGACGAGACACAACGCCCCGCTCGAGGCCGAGGTCGACTTCCGGCCGGCCGAGGAGCGTCTCTTCGCCGGGGCGGGGGGCGCTGCGGTGCAGACGTGGATCGTCAAGCCGCACGGCTTCGATCCCGCGAAGAAGTACCCGCTCATCCTGAACATCCACGGCGGCCCGCAGGAGCAGTGGGCCGACGCGTTCCGGGGGGACTGGCAGGTCTACCCCGGCGCCGGCTACATCGAGGCGATGCCGAACCCGCACGGCTCGACCGGATTCGGCCAGGCCTATTCGGCCGCCATCTCCGGCGACTGGGACGGGAAGGTCATGGAGGACATCTCGAAGGTGACCGACGCCCTCGAGAAGCTCCCGTACGTCGACAGGGACCGGATCGGCGTCATGGGCTGGTCGTGGGGCGGCTACGCGGTCATGTGGCTCGTCGGGCACACGACCCACTACAAGGCGGCCGCATCGATGATGGGGGTTTACGACCTCCGCTCGATGTTCAGCGCCACCGAGGAGCTCTGGTTCCCGGAATGGGACCTCAAGGGAACTCCGTGGCAGAACCCCGAGGGATACCGAAAGCAGTCGCCCTCGTCGTATGTGACGAACTTCCGGACACCGACGCTCGTCCTGACCGGCCAGCGCGACTTCCGTGTGCCGTACGCGGAGTCGCTGATGTTCTTCACGGACCTTCAGGAGATGAAGGTCCCGTCCCGCCTCGTCGTCTGGGAGAAGGCCGGACACTGGCCGAGCTGGCACGAAATGGCTCTCTACTACGCCGCCCACCTCGACTGGTTCCACCGGTACCTCGGCGGCGGCGCGTCCCCCTGGGACCCGAAGGCGATGGCTGCCGGAAAGGTCTGGGACGCGGCGCCTCCGGAAAAGAAGTGAGGCGGTGTTCTCCCGGCGGACGCCGAAGGTCCACGCCACGAACAGGCTGACGCGAGCTCTCGCGACACGGGCCGTGCCGCCGCTCGACCTCACCGTCACGAATCCGACGGCGGTCGCCCTGGGCCTCGAGGGCGCCCCGCTCGCCGCACTCTCCGCCTCCGAAGGCCGGCTCTACGCACCAGACCCGAAGGGACTCCGCTCCGCGCGGGAAGCGGTGGCCGGCTATTACGCCGCGCGCGGCATCCGCGCCGACCCTGAGCGGATCGTCCTCTCGGCCTCCTCCAGCGAAACCTACAGCTGGCTCTTCAAGCTTCTCGCCGACCCGGGGGACGCCATCCTCGTCGCCGCCCCGAGCTATCCGCTCCTCGACGCGCTCGGCGCGCTGGACGCCGTGACCGTGGCTCGGTACGAGCTGTCCATGGACGGCAGTTGGGCATTCCATGCCGCGAGCGTGGAACGCGAGATTCTCCGGCTGAAGGCCGAGGGGACGGCGGTGAAGGGCGTCGTCCTTGTCAACCCGAACAACCCGACCGGCTCGGGCGTGGCGCGGGGAGAGCTTCTCGACCTCCTCGCCCTCGCCCGGGAGCGCGGTTTCGCCGTCATCTCCGACGAGGTCTTTCTCGACTACCGCTTCGCCGGCGGGGCGGACGAGGTGGCGGTCGCCGCACCCCTCGGCGCGGAAGGGGGGGCGCTCGTTTTCTCGCTCGGCGGCCTTTCGAAGTCGGCTGCCCTTCCTCAGCTCAAGCTGGGCTGGCTGCTCGTCGGAGGGCCCGACGACCTCGTGCAAGGGGCCCTTCCCCGCCTCGAATGGATCGCCGACGCATACCTTTCGGTCGGAACGCCGGTCCAGCTGGCGCTGCCGGCTCTGCTCGCGTGGGGCAAATCCGCAACGGCCGCGATCCGTGACCGGGTCCGGACGAACCACGCTGGACTCTCCCGGGCTTTCCCGCCGGGAGCACCCACCGCCGCAGGGCCGCTTCGCGGCGGCTGGTCTGCCGTCCTTCGCCTCCCGGCGGTCGAGCCCGAGGAAGAGCTTGTGCTCAGACTTCTAGAGGAGCACGACCTGCTCGTCCACCCCGGCTACTTCTTCGACTTTCCGACCGAGGTGTTCCTCGTCCTCAGCCTCCTGCCGCCGCCGGACCTCTTCTTCGAAGGCGTCGCGCGCCTCGCCCGGGCGCTCTGACGCGCACCGGTCAGCGCGTTCTCCGGTAGGGTCCCTCGGGCTTCAGTTTCGAGGAGCCGAGAAGCCCTGAATGGTAGAGGCGCGCGTCGACGCGGGAGAGGGCGCGCACCTGCACGCGGGTCAGGAGGGGGTGAAAGCGCCGCGTGGCGATCCAGTCGGCGACGTCGCAGATGTCCCCCTCCGCCGTCTCCCACCCGTCCGCGTCGAAGCGCGACAGATCGACGGGCCGGGTGAAGAAGCGGAGGGTCCGCTCGCCGGAAGGGCTGAAATAGTCCTCGAAGTAGCTGAGGACGAGTTCGCGGACGGTGCGGTAGACGGGGGACCGGTAGCGAAGTCCTGCGTAATTCGACTTCGCGACGGCGCCCCACCCCCGTCCGCCCCGTCCGTCGGGCGCGGTAAAGAGGGCGATGACATGGTCCGTGTCCCGGACCGCCCGCAGCTGGATCACGAGAGGCTTCCGTCCATGGAAGCGAAGGGCCGCGGCCGCGAAGATGGAACCCTCGCCGCAGTGCGCGATCCGGTCCCGGAGGACGGCGCGCGGCGAATGGCACGTCTCGCCGAGAGGCTCGTGGTTGTAGCCAACCTCCTCGTCGAGGAAGCGCTGGATCCGCTCGGGAGTCCGGAGAGCCGAAAGAATCCGCCGCTCGCCGGCGGTCCAGCCACGGGCTGGATGACCCTCGGGCTCGGCCATCGTCTCCTCCTTGAGGCGGGCGATTCTAGAACCCTCCCTAGAATGCCGGCGGTGGATCAAGCCGAACGCTGTTTCTTCTTCGAAGGCGAATACGGGATCTTTAGGGAGCTTTCCGCCGGCGTTTCAGCCGGCTTCACGACCGGAACGAAGAGGGGTCGCAGGCCGGCCGCCCGGCTTGCGCACGACCTGGCGGCGGCCCTCGGCGCGGCCTCCTCTCGGATCGCCCTCACCCGGCAGGTCCATGGCCGGGACGTCCTCGTCGTGGATGCCGCGGCGAATCCTTCGAGGAGCGGCATCGTCGGCACCGGTGACGCCCTCATCACTCGGGAGGCCGGAATTCTTCTCGGCATTCAGTCCGCCGACTGCGTGCCGATTCTCCTCGCAGACGCCGCCGGCCCGTGGATCGCCGCCGTGCACGCCGGCTGGCGCGGCACGGCGGCACGGATTCTCGACGCCCTTCTCGGCCGGCTCGAGCTGGAGGGTGTCCCCCCCTCGCACCTCGCCGTCGCGTTCGGCCCCCGGATCTCCCGCGACCGGTACGAAGTCGGTCCCGAGGTCGTCACGGAGCTGTCGCGGGCGTACGGGGACCTCGCCGTTCCGTTCTGCGCGCTCCGGCCCGGGCGGGAGGACCGCGCCTGGCTGGACATCGCGGCATTCAACCGGGCCCTTCTCGTCCGGCGCGGCGTTCCACCGGAGAGGATCCTCGACGCCGCCCTCTGCACGGCGTCCCGCGCCGACCTCTTTCCCTCGTACCGCCGCGACGGAAAGGGCGCCGGGCGGATCGTCACGGGGATCGTCAGGCGCCGCGCGCCCTGAGGAAGCCGCAGTTGCTCCGCTCAGGTCCGCCCAAGAGAAGAATCATTTGCCGGGGGGTCTGTTGCCCCTCGGGACCCCCCTTTCCGGTCCCCCCTGAGCTGGCCGCAGGCTGCGTCGGCCTGGAGGCCCCTCGACCACCGGACGGTCACGTCGGCGCCGGCTTCCGACAGGGCACCTGCGAAGGCGTCCACGGCGGCCGGGGAGGGGCGCTTGAGATCCGGCAGCCACCTCGCAGATTCGTTCAGAGGGATGACGTTCACCTTCGACGGGACCTGCTTCACGAGCGCGGCCAGACGCCTCGCCGTCTGCGGAGCGTCGTTGACGCCGGCGATCAGGACCCACTCGAAGGTGATCCGGCGCCCCCGCTCCAAGGGCCAATTCTTCAGTGCTTCGAAGAGCGCCGCGAGAGGGTATGTCCGGTTCACCGGCATGAGCCGGCTCCTCGTCGCGTCGTCGGCCGCAGAAAGGGAGACCGCCAGGTTCGGCCGGCGCGGGCGGCGGGAAAGCGCCTCGATCCCCGGCACGACCCCTGCCGTGGAGAGCGTCGTCCGTCTCGGAGAGACCTCGCGGCAGAGGAGATCGAGGGCCCGGGCGACGTTGGCGACGTTCAGGAGCGGCTCCCCCATCCCCATGAAGACGACGTTCGCCGTGCGGGGGCCGAAGCCCTTCTCGCGGGCGATGACGAGGTACTGCCCCACGATCTCCCCGCCCGTCAGGTTCCGCCCCGCCCCGATGCGCCCGGTCACACAGAAGGCGCAGTCGAGAGCGCAGCCGGCCTGCGAGGAGAGACAGACCGTCACCCGCGTCCCCGGGGCGCTCTCCGACGCCTCGGCGGCGGGCCGCCGTTTCAGGTCGACCATGTAGACGGCCTCGACGCGGACGCCGTCGGAGAGCTCGAAGAGGAACTTCTCGGCGCCGTCCTCGGCCGGAGAGCGGGAAACGATCCTTGGCAGCGAGATCGCGAAACGTGCCGCGAGCGCCAGGCGCATCGCCTTCGGCAGGTCGGTCATCTCCTCGAACGAGTCCGCCCGCTTCTCCCAGATCCACCGGACGATCTGCCCGGCGCGGTACGGCTCGCGCGCCACGTCGCGGATCGCGTGCGCGAGCTCCGCCGTCGAGAGGCCGAGGACGTCCTGCACACGAAGAGATTAATTCTTTTCTGCTATCCGGCGGCTGCAGGAGCAGCCGCCGGAAGAGTCGAATGTGTACCGGCCGCCGGCTGTCAAGGGCGGCCTCCGGCCGCCGCGAAGCGGTCAAGACCCTTGACAGCCGCTGGCCGGAGAACACGTTCTTCTTCGGCCGCCGCAGGGCGGCGGCCGATAGCAGAGAATTCCCTCTTCTCTTCTTTTCTTCGGCCTCAGCCGCGCCGGGCGACGGTGGAGCGGATGGTGACCGAGGCGGCGGGGCGACGTCTCGCGCGGACCGGCCGGGTCGGATCGATCCCGAGGGACCGGAGAAGGTTCAGGTCCTTCATGTCGATCTTGAACGTGGCGGACTCGCCCTCGCCCCGGTGGGTGGACGGAGCGCCCCGCCGGATGGAGGGGAGCGCGGCCGAGGAGCGCCGTCCGCGCCGGTCGATCGCGACGGTGGCGTCGAGAACGAGGTACGCGTCGTACCCCTCGGCCTTCACCTTCGCGAGGATCTCGTAGACCTTCGGCGACGACGACACCGCCTCGTTGAGCGCGGTGCCGAGATCCCTCAGGTGCGCGCGGACCTTTTCGTCGATCGCCATCTGAGCGCCACTCTAGGACCGACGGCGCGGCGGAGTCAAACTTTCTGCGGGCCTCTTCCGGCCGCCCGTGTCGGCCGGTCCGGAGAGGCGTAGAATCTCGTCCCCCTCGCCCCTGCCCTGAGAACCGGTCTAGACTCCACGGATGGGGTCGACGTCCACGCGCTTCGCCTCCGTCCGCCCCCGCTTCGAGCCGTTCCTCCTGTCGGTGGAGCGGCCGGGCCGGTATCTCGGCCTCGAGCGGAACGTGACGCGGAAGGAGCTCTCCGCCGCCGACGTCTCCGTCTGCCTTGCCTTCCCCGACACGTACGAGATCGGGATGAGCCACACAGGGACGAAGATCCTTTACGAGGTCGTGAACCGCCGACCGAGGTGGGCGTGCGAGAGGACGTACGCACCGTGGACCGACTTCGAAGGCGTCCTCCGGCGGGAAGGGATTCCTCTCTTCACCGTCGAGTCGTTCGCACCGGTCGGCGACTTCGACGTCGTCGGCATCTCCCTCCAGAGCGAGCTGAACTACACGAATGTCCCGAACCTCCTCGACCTCGCGGGAATTCCGGTCCTCGCTTCGGAGCGAGGCGACGAGGCCCCGCTCGTCGTCGGGGGAGGTCCCTGTGTCGCGAACCCGGAGCCGGTGGCCGACTTCTTCGACCTCTTCCTCCTCGGCGACGGCGAGGAGGCCTTCCCACGCCTCCTCGAGGAGGTCGGGTTCACGAAAGGTCGTCCTCGCAGGGAGCGCCTCCTTGGCTTCGCCGCGCTGCCGGGAATCTACGTTCCGTCTCTGTACGACGTGACGTACGCCGGCGACCGGGTCGCGTCGGTCGTCCCGAACGTGCCGGGCGTTCCGGAGCGCTCCGGCCGCGTCTGGGTGGAGAAGCTCTCGGCCGACGTCTACGCCGTAAAGCCCATGGTGCCGTCCGTGGAGATCGTGCAGGACCGGCTCGGACTCGAGATCATGCGCGGCTGCACGCAAGGGTGCCGCTTCTGCCAGGCCGGCTACTGGTACCGCCCGGTCCGTGAGCTCGACCCGGCCGACGTGGCCCGGGCGACGAAGGCCTTCATCGACGAGGCCGGGTGGAACGAGGTTGGCCTCCTCTCGCTCTCCACCGCCGACTACTCCCAGATCGAGCCGCTCGTGGCGTGCCTCGCTCCGGAGCTGGCGAAAACGAAGGTCTCGATCTCGCTCCCGTCCCTCCGGGCCGAGGCCTTCTCCGTGGTCCTCGCCGACGCCGTCTCCGAGGTCCGGAAGTCGGGCTTCACCTTCGCCCCCGAGACCGGCTCGGACCGGCTTCGCCGCGTTCTCAACAAGACTTTCACGAATGCCGACATGGTCAAGGCCGCCGACGTGGCCTTCGCCCGCGGCTGGGACCTGATCAAGGTCTACACGATGATCGGCCTCCCGACGGAGACCGAGGGAGACCTCGACGAGCTCGTCGCCCTCGTGAAGGAGATCCTCGCGCAGGGACGGAAACACGGCGTGAGGCCGACGGTCCACGTCTCGGTCGGCGCCTTCGTCCCGAAGAGCTTCACGCCGTTCCAGTGGTGCGGCTTCGACGGCGTCGAGCGGCTGGAAGAGAAGCTCACCGTCCTGAAGGCGCGTTTCCGGTCGGTCCGGGGCGCGAAGCTGAAGTGGCATGCGCCCCGGGAGGCCGAAATCGAGGCGCTCCTCTCGCTCGGCGACCGGAGGATGTCGAAGGCCCTCCTCGAGGTCTGGAGGCGCGGCGGCCGGTTCGACGGCTGGTCGGAGCACTTCTCCTGGGAGCGATGGAACGAGGCGCTGGTTGCGGCAGGGATCCCGAAGGAGCGCCATCTCAGGGCGAAAGACCTCAGGGAGACTCTGCCGTGGGACGTCATCGACGCCTCCATCCGGAAGCCGTTCCTCGTCGTCGAGTGGAAGAAGGCCCTCAAGGAAGGCGAGACCGAGGACTGCAAGTGGGGCCACTGCACCGCCTGCGGCGTTCCCGGCGACGGCGAGGACACCGTCCTCGCCAACCCCCTTCCGGAGGATTTCTCTCTTGCTTCCCTCCCCACGCTTCCGTCTCGAAATGGGGACGATGCGCAACATGAACCATTCGAGGAGAGCCGTACCTCTCGAGAATCAGATTTCTCTGCTATCGGCGGCTGCACAGCAGCCGCCGCCTATAGGCAACGTGATCTCCCGGATCTTCCGCCGCTCGCTTCGCGGCGAAAGGTCGGAGATGGCCGGGCCGCGCCCGTCCCGGCGACGGCCCGGAGCTACCGGGTCTCGTTCGAGAAGCTGGAGGACGCCCGGTACCTCTCGCACCGGAATGTCATGGACGCTCTCGAGCGCGCCTTTCGCGCCGCCCGCGCGCCGATCCGATACACGGAGGGATACAACCCTCACGTGCGGTTCTCGATGGGGCCGGCCCTCCCCCTCGGGCAGGAGTCGAACCACGAGCTGTTCGACGTCGACACCCTCGACGCCCTGACCGACGAGCACCGGGCCGACGTGAACGCCCGTCTCCCGGCCGGCATCCGAATCACCGGGTGGAGCGACCTTCCGAAGGGCGCGCCGTCGCTGGGCAAGGCCGCGACCGAGGCGGTCTACCGCTTCGTCCTGCCCGGCGGCGAGACACGCACCGAACGGCTCCGGATCGCGGGAGAAGGCGCCACGACACCGAAGCGCTTCCTCGAGTCGACGTACGGCCTCGCCCCCGAGGACCAGCACGGAATCCGGGTCGTGCGCGAGCAGACCGTCCTCACGGGGTGAGGACCGCGTCCAGGACGAAGTCCGAAAGCAGGCGGTCCGTCTGCTCGTGCATCCCGCGGGCGTTGTAATTCGTGCTCGTGATGACGACTGCGAGCTGCAGGCCGGGAACGACCACGACCTTGTTCCCCCCGTTGCCGCTCATGTAGGCTGCGGGGAACTTCCGGCCGTGGTTTTCGAATGTCCGCAGCCACCAGAAATAGCCGTACTCCGTCCGCTCGTCGATCCGGGAATGCGGTCGCATCGAAGCCTCCACCCAGGACGATGGAACGAGACGGCCTTTCTCGAACCGGCCGTCATCGAGGTAGAGCTGGGCGAGGCGAAGAAGGTCGCGGCTGCGGAGCCTGAGTCCGCCGCCCGTCATCGGCAGGCCGAGCGGCGAGTAGACCCAGCTCACGTGCCGAATCCCGAGAGGCCCGAAGAGGCGGCGGGCCGCGAACTCGTCGGCGGGAAGCCCTGTGGCCTTCCGGAGAACCTCCGCGAGGACGACGGCGCCGGCCGTACAGTAGCTGAAGCTCCGGCCGTACGGCTGCAGCGCCGGCTCGGAGCCTCGAAGGAATCCCCGCACCGGCAGGTCGAGGGCGAACCGGACCCAGTCCTCGACCGGATACATCCGCTCCTCGTTACCCCGAGAGAAGTCGTTCCAGTCGTTGCACTCCAGGATCGAGCTCATCGTCAGGAAATCCTCGATCGTGATCCGGTCCTTTCGAGGATCGGGGTTCGCGACGGGCCAGCCGGGGAAGAAGCTCGTGACGGGCGTATCGGCCGCGAGGAGCCCGTCGCCCACGGCGAGCCCGACGAGCATCCCCGTGATGGTCTTCGTGGCCGACCGGGTGTCGCGGAGCGTCCCGCCGTCGCCGTCGAAGTAGGCCTCGTAGACCAGCTTCCCGTCCCGGGCCGCGAGGACGCTGGTGATCTTCGTGAAGCGGCCGGAGCGGATCGCCTTCTCCATCGCCGTGAGACGCCCCGGGGAGAGCCCCATCGCCTCCGGTCGGGCCGTCGCCCAGCCGTCACCCGCGCCGGGCGCCGCGAGCGTGTCTCCGGGTTGCGCCGTCAGCGAGCCGGCGACCATCCCGAGAGCCGCCAGGCCGGGCCAGAGAATCGAGCAGGACCGACGAAACGGATGGCGCATCGGTTCTCCCCCTTTCACAGTACGGGCGGACCGCAGTGTGGTTTCGGTGCCGTTCCCCCGACGGCCCGGAGGCCGCTGCGCTAGAGTTCCCCTCCGTGCCCTGGATCGTCCGCTGCCATGCCACCTTCGAGGCGGCGCATCACCTCGCCGACTACGTCGGCGGCCCCGAGCCCGTCCACGGACACTCATGGAAGATCGAGGTGGCCCTCGGCGTCGACCGGCTCGGCGCCTACGATCTGGCGATCGATTTCGTCCCGGCAGAACGGCTCGTGACGGAGCTGGCAGCGCGCCTCCACAACCGCGACCTCAACACGCTGCCCCCCTTCGACCGGAAGAATCCGAGCGCGGAGAACCTCGCGCTCTGGGTGGCCGGGGAGATCGGCGCCTCGGGCCTTCTGGGAGACGGGGTCCGTCTCGAGGAGGTCAGCGTCTGGGAGGGCCCGAGCAACAGCGTCACATACAAGCCATGACCCATCACCGGAGCACGATCGTGGGGGGTCCGGTGGGCGCGCGGAGCCGAGCCCCCCGGGCGAGCTCCGTAACCTACAGGCCCTGAATCAGAGCTTCTCCCAGTCGACACGCGTCAGCATCGCCTGGGCGATGACGTCGAAATCCTCGCGCTGCAGCTCCGCGAGACCCCGGCGAAGCGACGGCTCCCACCGCTTCTTGTCCCGCACGAACGACAGCGAGCGGACGAGGGCGGCCGCAGGCACCGGATAGCACCTGAGGTACCGGAACGGACGGCGAGGCCCCGAGAGACCCTCGGAGCTGGCCGGGCTGGAAATCCCGCCCTTTTCCACCTTCCCGATGGCCGTGAACCGGCGGCACGGCGTCCGCTGGCGATGCAGCTCCTTCGGCGAGTAATAGACGAGCCAGTCGCCTTCGGCCATCTGTGCGAAGAGCGCCGTTCTCCCGGAGCCGGCGGAGCATGAGCGTGTCGAGACGCCCGTCAGAACGTGGTCCCGCGAGTCCACGGCCAGAAAGTAGCGCGTCATCGGCTACGATCCTCTCATGAGA
>JBLMYG010000136.1:0-4250 GCA_050258155.1 Acidithiobacillales bacterium | reverse complement strand
CTCTGCCGCGACGCGCTGGAGCGGCGGGAGTCGTGCGGCGCACACTTCCGGGAAGAGTTCCAGACACCCGACGGCGAGGCGCTGCGAAACGACGCCGACTTTGCGCACGCCGCCGTCTGGGAATACACCGGAGATGGAAAGGCCCCGATTCGAAACGTGGAGCCGCTCGTCTTCGAGAGCGTTCAGCTCGCAACGAGGAGCTACAAGTGATGAATCTCACGCTGCACGTCTGGAGACAGAAGAACGCTGGAAGCGAGGGGCGTTTCGTCACGTACGTGGCGCGAGAGATCAGCCCGGACATGTCGTTCCTCGAGATGCTCGACGTCGTCAACGAGGGTCTGATCGCGAAGGGCGAGGAGCCGATCGCCTTCGACCACGACTGTCGGGAGGGGATCTGCGGCATGTGCGGCGTCGTCGTGAACGGCGCCCCGCACGGGCCGCGGAAGGCCACCACGGCGTGCCAGCTCCACATGCGGAGCTTCAGGGACGGTGACGAGCTGGTCCTCGAGCCGTGGCGGGCGAAGGCCTTTCCGGTCCTCAAGGACCTCATCGTCGACCGGGGCGCCTTCGACCGGATCATCGCGGCGGGGGGCTTCATCAGCGTCGCCACGGGGAGCGCCCCCGATGGCAACGCGATCCCGGTCCCGAAGCAGGCCGCCGACCTTTCGATGGACGCCGCCGCCTGCATCGGCTGCGGGGCCTGTGTGGCGGCCTGCCCGAACGCTTCCGCGATGCTCTTCGTGGCGGCCAAGGTCTCCCACCTCGGCTACCTTCCCCAGGGCCAGCCCGAGCGTTACTCCCGCGCCCTGAGGATGGTGGAGCAGATGGACGAGGAGGGGTTCGGCACCTGCACGAACCACGGCGAGTGCTCGAAGGCCTGCCCCAAGGAGATCCGGCAGGAGTTCATCGCCCGCCTCAACCGCGACTACCTCAGGGCCTCCCTCATCGACCGCCCGGAGACCGCCGCTGCCGGCGCGGGCTGAGGCCCGCCACCCGCTCTGGCGACACGCTTCAGGCAGAACAGAGAATCGGGGTCCGAGCCCATTCTCTTTTCGCGTATAAATGAAAAATGAGACCTGACCCCATCCATTTTGACCCCCATCCATTTGACCCCATCCATTCGTGCCGGCCCGTCAGATGCGACGGCCGGCGATGTCCCGGTAGACCCGCTCCATCTCGCGGGCAAGTCCTCGTCCATCGCAGGCGACGGAGTCCCGGAGTTTCCGCCGCATCGACCGGCGCAGGCCCGCCAGCCGGCTGGCGATGCCCGGATCGCGGGCGAGGGCGACCCCGGTCTGGACCATCTCCGCGCGGTCCCGCGTGACGAACTCTCCCAGGTGCGTCCGAGCCAGAAGGGACGCGCTCGTCCGGGAGGCCCAGCGTTCGCCGGCGAAGGTCAGGACCGGGACGCCCTGCCAGATGGCCTCGATCGTGGTCGTACCGCCGTTGTAGGGGAACGCGTCGAGCGCGACGTCGATCTCGTCGTAGTAGCGGAGGAACTCCGCGTGCACGGCCGGCCCCCGCAGGCGGACCCGTTCGGCATCCACCCCGCGGCTCTCGAGCTCCCCGAGCAGGTGGTCGCGATCTCCCTCGGAAGCAAGAGTCGCGTTGCCGAGGACGAGAAGGCTCTCGGGCGCGCCGCGGAGGATGGCTGTCCAGGCGTCAAGCACGCCACAGTTCACCTTGTATTGGGTGACGAGGCTGCCGAAGGTGACGGCGCCGCGGTGGACGCAGGGCGGCGGCCCGACGGGAGGGTGCCGCCGGGCGGCCTCGAAGGTGAGGTAGCTCTGCGGAAGGCGGACCACCCGCTCGGTGTAGCGTCTTTCCTCTCCCTCCCGGACGACCTCGCCGTCGCCGACGAGGTACCGGACGCCCGGGAGCCCGGACGTGGCGTACATGTTGAACCATGCCACGGTGGTCGCGGTCCGCGGGTGGAGGAGGAGGGGAAGCCGCTCCGGCCGGCTGTAGCCGTTGAGATCGACGAGGATGTCGAGGGCAAGATCGTCGATCAGGTCGGACAGCTCGGCGTTGCTGAGGCCCTCGGTCTCGTGGACATGGTCCTCCGGCCGGGGACGGTATCCGGGCCGGCCGGCGGCGGCCGGGGAGTCGCTGATGAGGTGGATCTCCACCACGCCCCGATCGTGGCGGTTCACGAGGGTCCAGACCGGCAGCATGTAGTTTGGCTTGTGAAAGAACGAGGAGAGGTAGCCGACCCGGATGCGGCCGTCGGACCGGCGCGGCGCCGGGCGGCGCCCACCGGCCGGAACAGGGGCGTCGCGACGTAGCCTCTCCGCGGCCGAGGTCCGGACGCGCTGGATTTCCCTGTCGTCCGCGCCGGGCGCTCCGGGCACGATCATCGCCTGGGCCAGCCACGAGAGCGGCGCGTCGGAGAGGTCGGCGGCGATGCGGAGCTCGCGGAGCGCTCCGTCCGCGTCGCCCAGCTCGAACCTCATCCAGCCCAGGTCGTGGTGGCAGTCCGCGCGGCCTCCGTCGATCCCGAGACAACGGCCGAGGGCGCGGCAGGCGGCGGCGTGCTCGCCCAGGTCCTTGAGCGCCGCTCCCGCTCCCTGCCAGGCGTCGGCGGAGCCGGGGTCCCGATCGATCGCCGCCTCGTAGAGCCTGAGGGCTCCCCGGGCGTCGCCCCGACGGTGGCGGTCCTCCGCAAGCCGGACCGCGAGCGCGGCCTCAGGATCCCTGGATCGGTCAGCCTTCATTCCGGGCCATTCCACCAGACCGGCAACCGAAGCACCAACCGGCAGATCCGCCGGCTATTCCCGATTGAAGGCACATGGCTGCGGTGATAGCGTCACCTGTCGGACTCAGACGCTCGCCGCGGAGGGAGGAAGGCGTCATCGACTCGCTCCTGGGAGAGCTGGCGGGCTGGCTCAAGGCACAGGGTGTCGACGAAGGCACGGCGCGCCTCGTGGCGTGGAAGGTCAGCCAGAAGACGATCGCCGGGATCGCCTTCTCGCCTGAGGAGACGGCGCTGTGCGAGGCGTTCCTCCTGCGGAAGGGCCGCGGCGCGGGACCCGGGGCGGCGGAGCTCGCTTGGCTCCGCCAGCGGCTCGGGGACTACGGGCAGGGCGCAGTTCAGGAGAAGTGGCGGCCGGGCGGCGAGGTTCAACAAAAGTGGCTGCCGGGCGGCATGGTTCACGAGAAGTGGCTGCCGGCCGGAATGGTTCATGAAAAGTGGCTGCCGGGTGGAATGGTTCAGGAGAAGTGGCTGCCCGGAGCCATGGTTCACGAAAAGTGGCTGCCGGCCGGAATGGTTCAGGAGAAGTGGCTGCCGGGGGCCCGGGCCACGCCCGGACCGGCGGGGACCGGGTCGCCCTGGCCGAGCCTCGGCCTGTCGCCACCGGCGAGCCTGATCCGGCAGCTCGCGCATTCGATCGTGAGGCAGCGCTCCTGATCCCGACGGTCCTCGACGCCGAGATCCGCTCCTGGCTTCGGCGATGGGAGCCGCGTATCGGTCGGCCCACGTGCGCTCCCGGCTGCTCGCGCTGCTGTTCGATGTTCGTGGACGTCAGCTCCGCGGAGGTGCTCCGGTTGCTCGACGAGCTCCCGGCCGGGCGGCGAGCCCGCGTGAATCGGGAAACGGCGGAGAAGCTGGCGAGGTTTCAGGCTTGCCTCGAGCAGGGCGCGCCGCTGGAGTCCGCTCTCAGCCTGCTCCTTGGGCCGTGCGTCTTCCTTCGCGACGACCTCTGCAGCATCTACGAGGCCCGGCCCGGGGCTTGTCGTACCTGGACCGTCTGGCACGAATCCAGCCGATGCGCCGAGGCCGGCTGGGAGGGCTGCGTGCCGGCCGAGCTGATCCTCGCCCGCCGGATGATGTTCTACCGCGACCTCGAGGCGGAGGCGGAGCTCGGCCGCGCTCCCTTCCACGGAGAGTTGCGGGTCGTGCTCTGGGCCCTCGGGCATCACGGCGCCCGCTACCGCCGCGGGGCGGATCTGAGGGGGGAGCTCGACTGGCCCTGGGTGTCCGCCGGCCTGCTCCGGTTCTATGGAACGCCGGGAGACCGGGCCAGTATCTCCGCGGCCCTCGGGGAAGAGCGGACCGCGACGACCGAGCTCGGCCGTCACGAGCCCTGGCCCTTCGGGATGCCCCGGGGAGAGGATGTCCGGGACCGATCGGAACTGCGAGCCTTCCGCGTCGAGGGGTGAGCGGCCGGTCGAAAGGGGACCTCCGGAAGGGGCCGAGACGGTCCTTGAGGATGTGGGCCCAACCTGGCCTCGGTACGGTGGCGACGGGG
>JBLMYG010000135.1:0-9973 GCA_050258155.1 Acidithiobacillales bacterium | reverse complement strand
TTCCACGGCTCGTTCGTCGAGATGTAGCCGTCGATGGTTTGAAGCAGGAGACGGACGGCCCGGGCCGCATCTTGCAGTCGATAGTCTTCGAAGGCGGCTTCCCACTCCTTCACGGCGGACGTGGCAGCTCTCGGAAAAGAGTCATTGGGCTGTCCCCTCTCCGACGGCGTTTTTCCGCCGAAGGCGTCGGCCGTCATCCGGACGGCGCGGGAGAGGGTGTTTCCCAGCCCGTTCGCGAGGTCCGCGTTGTAGGTCGTCAGGAACCCCTCGTCGGAGAAGTTCGCGTCCTGCCCGAAGCTCATCTCCGAGACGAGGTGCCAGCGGAGCGCGTCGATGCCGAAGGTCGCGACGAGCTCGTCCGGGCGGACGACGTTCCCGACAGACTTCGACATCTTCCGCGCGTCCTTCAGCCACCAGCCGTGCCCGACGACCTGCGTCGGGACGGGAACTCCGGCCGAGATCAGGAACGCGGGCCAGTAGACTGCGTGGAAGCGGAGGATGTCCTTCCCGACGACGTGGACTGCCGACGCGTCGCTTCCCGCCCGGGGCCAGAAGGCGCGGAAGAGCGCGTCGTCCGGGCCGCCGAATCCGAGAGCGCTGATGTAGTTCGTCAGCGCGTCGAGCCAGACGTAGACCACGTGCCCCGGGTGGCGTGGGAACGGGATCCCCCACGAGATCGTCGTCCGCGACACGGAAAGGTCCTTCAGTCCCGCCGCCACGAACGAGCGGACCTCGTTCCGGCGCGACTCGGGGAAGACGAACGGCCTCCCGCCCGCGCCGCGGTCGTAAAGGTCGAGGAGCGGCTTCTCGTACCTCGAGAGCCGGAAGAAGACGTTCTCTTCCTTTTCCCATTCGAGCTGCGAGCCGTGGACCGGGCAGGCGCCCTCCACCAGGTCCTTCTCGGGGTAGAACGCCTCACACGGCGGGCAGTACCACCCCTCGTGCGTGGCGAGATAGAGATCCCCCGCCGCATCGATCCGCCGGATGATCTCCTCGACGCCCGCGCGATGCCGCGACTCCGTCGTCCGGATGAAGTCGTCGTTCGCGACCCCGAACGAGCGGAAGAGCTCGCGGAAGCGCGGGGCGTTCCGGTCGGCGACGGCGATCGGCGGCACCCCCTCGCTCCGGGCCACCTTCTCGATGTTCTGGCCGTGCTCGTCGGTGCCGGTCAGAAAGCGGACGGTGTCACCCGTCAGCCGCCGGTACCGGGTCAGGACGTCCGTCACGACGGTCGTGTAAAGGTGACCGATGTGCGGCCGGTCGTTGACATAGTAGATCGGCGTCGTGAAGTAGCGGTGCGCCATGAGACGCCGAAGGATAGCCCGAAGGGGCGTTCAGCGCGGGAGGAGACCGCGGCGAAGGAACGAGACCCAGCGCCCGCGTCCGAGGACGAGATGATCCCTGACCTCGATACCGATCTCCCGCCCGGCGGCCACGAACCGCGAGGTCGCCGTCACGTCGTCTGCCGACGGCTCCGGGTCGCCTGACGGGTGGTTGTGCCAGAGGACCACTCCCGTCGCTCCGGCGAGGATGGCCTGCCGGAAGAGAGGAGACGGCGCCACCGCGGCATGAGCGGCTCCGCCCGAGAAAACGACGGCGTTCCGGAGGAGCCGGTTCTTCGCGTCGAGAAGGAGCGCCCCCATCAGCTCCCGCGACTCCCCGGCGAGGAGCCGGATCAGGAAGGCGGCCGCGGCGTCGGGTTCCGAGATGACGTCCCGTCCGGCGAGGTCATCGCGGGCGATGCGCGCAGCGATCTCCAGGACGGCCGTGAGCCGCGCCGCCTTCGCCGCGCCGACGCCCGGGGAGTGGGCGAGGAGATCGGCCGGGCCGCGGCGGAAGAGGCCGTGGAGGCCGCCGTCCCTGAGAAGCTCGCGCGCCAGCTCGAGGACCCCGCGCCCCGCCTTTCCCGTGCCGAGGATGACGGCGACGAGCTCCTCGTCGGAGAGCGCCGCGGGCCCCTTGAGAAGGAGCTTTTCCCGCGGCCGTTCCTCTTCCGGCAGATCGGCCAGCCGGCCGGCGCTCGGCCCGGGCCGCCGCGCGGTGTCCGTCACACCGCGCCGAGCGCCCGTGCGACAGCGGCCATCACCTCCGAAGCGCTCGTCCGGAAGATCCCCTCGGCCAGCGGCGCGATCGGGGTCGCCTCGGGGTTGATCTCGAAGAGATGCGCGCCGGCGCGCGCGGCGATGACGCCGAGCGTCGAGGCGGGCGCCACGACGGACGAGGTGCCGACGACGAGGAAGACGGCGCTTTCCTCCGCCGCGCTCTCGGCATCCCGCCAGGCCTCCTCCGGAAGCGACTCGCCGTACCAGACGACGCCGGGACGAAGAAGCGAGCCGCAGACGGAACAGTGCGGCGGAAGGGCTTCGTGAGGGCCGGGCGGCGCCGGCGTCACCCTGCCGCAGCCGCTGCACCGGTCCAGCATGACGTTCCCGTGAAGCTCGATCAGCCGGCGGCTGCCTGCGGCCTGGTGGAGGCCGTCGACGTTCTGCGTGATGAGCGTCATCCGCGGGAGGAGCCCTTCCAGCCGGGCGAGAGAGAGGTGCGCCTCGTTCGGCCGGACTCCCCGCACCTTCTCCCGGCGCCACTCGTAAAAGCGCCAGACCTTGACCGGATCGGCGTAAAAGGCGTTCGGGGTCGCCAGATCCTCGGGACGGTTCCCCTCCCAGAGGCCGCCCGGGCCGCGGAACGTGGGGAGACCGCTCTCGGCCGAGACGCCGGCGCCCGTCAGGACCGCGAGGGGCCGACCTGCGCGAAGATCCTGAAGATAAGGGCTGAGCGGCGAGAGATCGATGCTCACGGCAGCCGCGGGCTCCCGGTCTTCACGCGCTCGAGGGGGACCGAGCGGTACGACTCGGGGACGGTGAAGAGAGACGCGTCACCCTCGGCCGCAGGACGCCGGCGAAGGTTCGAGACGGTGCGCGTCGTCGTCGACGTGGCCCGGACCGGCGAGCCCGGAGCGGCGCCGCCACCGGCGGCCCCAACCGCTTCCGCCAGCGCCTCGGAAGTCTCGTCGAGGCGGACGCGGACGGGAAGTCCCTTCAGCTTCCGGAGCTGTGCCTCGAGCGCTTCCCTAGCCTCGCCCCGGGCGCGAAAGAGCCGCAGAAGGTCGTCGAAGGGCGTCGGCGAGAGGGAAGGGTCCTCGATCGTCTCGATCTTTCCCAACACCTCGTGCTTCACGCGGACGAGCCGGCCGGGCTGGGCGCTGACCAGGGTCCAGGAGCACCGGACCGCCCAGCGCTCTGTCGGTATTCCCTCGAAGGGGGCTCCCTTTCCGTCGCGGGCGACCGACGCCGAGAGATCGCGGACTCCTGCCGTCGAAAGCCCCGCGGCTCCGGGCGGAGCTTGAAAGAGCTCCCCGAACTCTTCAGCGGAGACCGGCGTGGCCACCGACGCGTCCGGGTCGAGCAGAACGAGGCCGCCGCCGCCCCAGAGCGCCGAACGCGCCCTCACGTCCGGGAAACGCGACGCCGTAAGGTCCCAGCGGGCCTTTCCGCCCATCGCCGTGACGGTGCCCGCGACGGCGCGGTCCCGGGGGCCAGCCGGAGTCAGGGCACGGATCGCCTCCACGACGTCGTAACGGACCAGTGTCGGGGGAGCCCCGGAGAGCCCCACCGCGGCCAGGACGAGGGCCGGCAGCACGCGGCGATGATCGCATGCGCGGCAGGCTCCTAGAATGGCGGCATGGCCGTGCCGTCTGCCCCCTCCCCGCGCCGGCCCCGGTACAGCCGGCTCCGGAAGGTCCGCCTCGCGGGCGACCCGGGGGTGGTCGCGTGGGTGGCGAAAACGCTCTCCGCCGCCGGATTTCTCGTGGAGCGCATCGAGGAGCGTTCCCTCGAGGACCCGAAGACCGTGGCCGTCTGGCCGACGGTCTGGGTCACAAGGCCCGAGACGTTCCTGAAGCCCGGCGACCCCGCGCAAAGGCCGCTCCTCCACCGGATGCCGAAGATCCCCCCCTGCCTCGTCGTCGCTCCGCCGCTCTCGGAGCTGGGCGAGGCGCTCGTCCGGCGAATCCCGCTGGAGTCGTACGAGGTCGTCCGCGAGGGGGACGACGCACCGCTCCTCCCCGTTCGCCTCGAGCGGCTTCTCCTTCTGGACCGGCGCCGCACCCTCCGGGAAGAGACGGCCTTCCGCGAGCGCCTCCGCGCGGAAGCGAGACACAACGAGATCCTCGCGTCGATCGCCCTCGCCGCCCGCGACTCGCTCGACCTCGACGAAGTCCTCGGCGCCGCGGCCTCACTCCTCGGGACGCGCCTTTCCGCGCACTCCGTCGAGATCTGGTTTCTGGACGAGGCCGAGCAGGTCTGCCGGGTCTTCCATCACTGGCGTCCGGACCCGTCGCTTCCCTCTCCCGAGCGATACGAGCTCCCCCTGCCGGAGGGGGGCGCCTTCCGCCGGGTTCTCGAGGAGCACGTCACGTACATCGTGGCGGACCGGGCGGAGCTCCCCCCCGACTCTCCGGAGTTCCTCGGCCTCGAGCAGCTCGGCGCCCTCAGCTTTGTCGGCATCCCGATCCACCGCGAGGGCGAGACCTTCGGCGTTCTCGGCCTTTCGTGGGAAGAGCCTCGCGCCTTCCTCCCGGAGGAGCTCGTCTTCCTGGAGCGGGTCTCGGACCAGCTGGCCCTCGCCGTCCGCGCCGCCCACCTCTATGGAAACCTCCAGAAGCAGCTCGAGGCGCTCGCGACCGAGCAGCGCCGACGCGAGATGGCCGACCGCGACCGCGAGCGGCTGACCGCGATGCTCGTCCACGACATGAAGAGCCCCCTCTCGGCCCTGACGGCTGCGCTGGAGCTGACACGCGACAAGGAGCGGAAGGCGGGCGACGAACGGCTCTCGAGGATGCTCGACGGCTCGCTGGCCTCGGCCCGGGGCCTTCAAGGGCTGATCGAGGACGCCCTCCTCGTCTACCGGGGGGAGGACGCCCCGGACACCGTCAAGCGTGCCGCCTCTCCCGCCGAGGCGCTCGCGCTCCCCCTCGAGGAGGCCCGCTGGCTCGCGAAGGCCCGCCGCGTGAAGCTCGAGACCGAGATCGACGAGAAGCTCCCCCCCGTGAAGATGGACGTGGCGATGTTCCGGCGCGCCGCGGCGAATCTCCTGGGAAACGCTGTGAAGTTCAGCCCCCCCTCGGGCGTCGTGACGGCCCGGGGCGAGATGGTCGCCGAGGACGGCCGGCGCTTCTTCCGATTCTCGGTCTCCGACCACGGCCCCGGCTTTCCCGCGGCCGAGAGGTCCCGGATGGCGACCCCCTACCTTCGCTTCTCGGGCTCCGAGAGCGTCCCGGGCACCGGCCTTGGCCTCACCGTCGTCCAGAAGGTCGTCCGCGCCCACGGCGGCCGCCTCGACGTCGCCCCCAACGACCCCAGGGGCGCCGTCTTCACCCTTTGGATCCCCGCCTGAGCTCAGGCGCCTGCGAATCTATAATAGAAACCAGAGACCTGACCCCAGGCTCTTGACCCCAGGCTCTCAGGCTCTTTGGGCGCGCAACTCATGGCCGCGGTGCTGAGCATATAGGCCCGGGCGCGCTTCAGCCGCTGTGCCGCCAGCTCTTCTCGCCGATCATGATCGCCTCTCCCCCCCGGCGGAGAAGACGCCCGCTCCTATTCTCTCAGCATCTGCAGGAACTCCTGTCGTGTCCGGGCGTCCTCGAAGGCGCCGCGGACGGCGCTCGTCGTCGTCACGGGCCCGATCTTGGAGATGCCGCGCATCTCCATGCAGAAATGCCGTGCCTTGAGAACCGCCATCGCCCCGGCGGGCCGCAGCCGCTCGTTCAGGAAGTCGACGATCTGCTCCGTCATCCTCTCCTGGACCTGGGGGCGCCGGGCTAAGAAGTCGACGGCGCGAGCCAGCTTCGAGAGCCCCACGATCCGGTCTTTCGGTAGGTAGGCGACGTGGGCCGTCCCGAAGAAAGGCAGAAGGTGGTGGGCGCAGAGGGAGTAGAAAGGGATCGCGGTCATCGACACCATCTCTGAGTACCCCTCCCTGTTCGGGAACGTCGTCATTCGAGGCGCTGCGCCGGCCTTTAGGCCGGCGAGAAGGTGCCGGTAGGCGCGGGCCACGCGCAGCTCGGTGCCGCGCAGGTGAGGGTCGCCGAGGTCGAGACCGAGTGCCTCGAAGGCGGCCCGGAACCGCGCGGCCACCTCGCGGTCTCTCGGGTACCTGTCGGGGACGGCCGCGCCGCCGCCGTGGTAGAGCCTCAGATAGTGCGGGTGCTCGGTGTGGGACATTTCTCGCCTCGTCCGGCAGAGCCGGCTACGCCGCCCTCGTCTGACCCGGGAGCGAGACGCGTCCCGAGGCCGTGAGACGCCCGGCCGCGGCAGCCTGGCGAGCCTCGGAGAGCCGGGCAAGCGCGTAGGCGCCGAGCGCGATCTCGACGTCGCGCACGGCCACATCCCAGAACATTCCCGTCGTGGCCAGGTTCACGGCGATGGCGAGGAGCCAGACGCCGGCCACGTAGCCGCCGACACGCGCGTACCCGGCCAAGATCGCGAGGCCCACGGCCATCTCGACGACTCCGACCGCGTGCATGAAGACCGGAGCGCTCACGGGGAGCACCTTGATCGCCAGGGGGCTCAGGTACATCTCCCAGTTCGTCAGTATGTTGAAGAACTTGTCCAGCCCGGCGAGGAAAGGCCCGAGACCGAGGCCGATTCGGAGCACCCACCAGGCCGAGTTCAAACCTTTCGTCATCTTTCTCACCTCCACGACGAAAGAGTCACGAGATCCGAAAAGGTGACGACGCGCCCAAGGGGGACATGTCACCTTTCAGGGCGGACCGACTCTGTTAGGGTGGGACGGGCGGAATGTCATGACGGCGAGCATCAAGCAGCAGCCGGCCGAGCCGTTGGAGTGGACGGCCCTCTCCGACGAGGAGGTCGTCCGGCGAGTCCTGGACGGCGACGGGCCCCTCTTCGAGATCGTGATGCGCCGCTACAACCGGCGGCTCTACCGCGTCGCGCGGGCCATCCTCAGGGACGACAGCGAGGCCGAGGACGTCATGCAGCAGGCCTACGTCGAGGCGTATGCGCACCTCGGGCAGTTCGAGGGCCGTGCGCAGTTCTCGACCTGGCTCACAAAGATCGCAGTCCACGAGGCGCTGGCCCGCCTCCGGCGCCAGCGGCGCGTCATCTCCCCCGCTCCGCCTCCGGAGCCCGAAGAGGTTGCGATGAGTACCGTCAAATCAACCGGGCCAAGCCCCGAGCAGGATGCGCTCGAACACGAGCTGCGCACGCTCCTGGAATCGGTGATCGAGACCCTGCCGATCCGTTATCGCTCCGTGTTCGTCTTCCGGGACGTGGAGGGAATGAGCACGGCCGAAACGGCGCAGTGCCTCGACGTGACCGAGGACCTGGTCAAGACACGACTCCACCGGGCGCGGGGACTCCTTCGGGAGCGCCTCTACGAGCGAACGGGCCTGGCGACAGCGGCGGCCTTCTCCTTCCACCTGTCACGCTGCGACCGGGTCGTCACGGCCGTCTTCCGCCGCCTCGGCCTCGAGAGGCCGCCGCGCGCGCACTAAAGCCGCGCGCTCGGGGTACCGCGGCTGGACCGCTTGGAGGACGAAGTCCATTTGTGCCAGATATCACATCTCGTCCAGAACCCCCTCGCCCCGACGGGCATCCACGAAGCCTCACGCGATTTTTCCTTGACCGGAGACGGGCAGGCGGTGTGAGATTGAGACCAATGTACAGGCTGGCGACCACCTGACCGCCTCCGCCCAACGCCGTGCGAAATCACCCCCGCATCGTCCGCCAGCCATCCCGACGTCCGCGGAAGCGGGCCGGGGCGGACGCCGCCGGCGCGGTGGCGGGGCACACCCCTCGACGTCCGGCTTCCATCGCGGTGGATCCCGTCCGCCTTCGAAGCCAAAGAGATCCCGACCGGCTCGGGTGAAACCGCTCAACGAAAGGGGGGAACCTGATGAAGAAAAGAATGATCGTCTTCCTCGCCGTCGCCGGGGCTCTCGCCGTCGCGACGGCAGCGATCGGCCTCGTCGCAGGTCAGAGGTCGGTCCTGCGGAGACCGCAGGGAACGGCCCCGCTGGTCCTCAAGAAGATGGACCTCGACCGGATCAAGCCGGGCCGGAACGCCGAAGCAGCCATCGGCGCGAACGAGCGGCGCGGCCCTGACAGCACGCCGGACATCGAGAGCTACCTGCAGCGCGCGTACCCCGCCGACGAGGTGCCGATCGAGGCAACGATCGGCGCGCAGAACGCCTGGGCAGCCCTCAATGCCCGAGCCCACTCGTCCGGCGCGTGGCAGCTCATCGGACCGAGCAAGGCGACGCAGCCGGGAGTCCTGGACGCCCTCGGAGACTTCGCGCAGTACGTCACGGCAGGCCGTGTGACGGCGATGGCCATCGGACCGACCTGCGTCAGCGGCGCCTGTCCCGTTTACGTCGCCGCGGCTGGGGGAGGCATCTGGAGGACGAGAAACGGGCTCGCGGGACATCCCAACTGGCAGTTCGTCTCCGGCAGCTTCGCGACGAACGCGATCGGCACGCTCGTCGTCGATCCGAACGACCCGAGCGGCCGGACGCTCTACGCGGGGACCGGCGAGCCGAATGCCTCGGCCGACTCCGAGGCCGGCATGGGCATCTACAGGTCGGCCGACGGCGGCGCCACCTGGTCGCTCCTTCCGGGCAGCTCGCTCTTCCAGGGCCGTTCGCTCGCGAGTCTCGTGATCGCGCCGAGCGGCGACATTCTCGTGGGCGTGACCCGCGGAGTGCGCGGGATCAGCTCGGTGTTGAGCGGTGGAGCGACGACGACCCCGCCCGTCGCGGCGGCCCTGGGCCTCTACCGTTCCACGGACGGCGGTGCGTCGTTCTCGCTGATCTGGGGCGGCAACGGCTCCATCCGCGGCGTGAACGAGGTCGCGCTCGACCCGAACAACGCGAGCATCCTTTACGCCGCCGCCTTCCAGCAGGGCGTCTGGCGGTCCACGAACAACGGGGCCTCCTTCGCGCAGATCAAGACCCCCCTGAACCCGGCCCTCAACACCGACCGGGCGGAGTTCGCCCTGGCGGCGCTGCCGGGCAGCCTCACGCGGATGTACGTCGGCGTCGGCAACCAGAGCGACTCGGGTGCGAACCGGGCCCGCGTCTACCGCACCGACGACGCGGCGGGGGCCGCCGTCTTCACCGACCTGACGTCGCCGCAGAACATCGGCTACTGCACGTCACAGTGCTGGTACGACAACGTCGTCTTCTCGCCGGCAGGCCACCCGGACATCGTCTACCTGGGAGGCTCGTTCAGCTACGGCCAGCTCGGCGGGGTCTCGAACGGGCGCGGCGTCCTGCTGTCCACCGATGCAGGGGCCACCTGGAGCGACCTGACGCAGGACGGCGATCCGAACTTCGCCGACGCCACCCACCCGGACCAGCACGGGATCGTCGTCAATCCCGACAATCCGTTCCAGTACTGGGAAGGCTCGGACGGCGGGGTGGTCCGCTCGGATGGCCTCTTTGCCGACGTCTCGTACAAGTGCAATACAAGGGGCCTCAATGCGGCCGGTCTGGCTCTCTGCAAGAGCCTCCTGTCACGGGTTCCGAACCAGCTCTACAGCTTGAACGAGGGATTCTCGACGCTGCAGTTCCAGAGCCTCTCCTCCAGCGCCCGGCGGCCGCAGAACAACCTCCAGGGGGGGACGCAGGACAACGGCACCTGGCAGTACACGGGCTCTTCCGTCGTCTGGCCGCAGGTGATCTATGGCGACGGCGGCCAGTCGGGCTTCAGCTCGGCCAATGACGCACTCCGTTTCAACACCTTCACCGGCCAGGCCAACGACGTGAACTTCCGCAACGGCGATCCGACGAAGTGGTGCATCGCCAGCGGCCCGATCATCAACAGCCCGGAGTCCTCGTACTTCTATCCCCCGGTCACCGCCGATCCGAATCCGGCGAACGGGGGCACGATCTTCCAGGGCTCGTTCAGCGTCTGGAGGACGCAGGACTGGGGAGGCAGCCGGGCCTTCCTCGAGG
>JBLMYG010000134.1:0-3948 GCA_050258155.1 Acidithiobacillales bacterium | reverse complement strand
GAAGGGGGGACCGCCCCGACAGGACCGAGGAAGAGTCCTGCGGCAGCCACCATCGCGACGATGAGAGCGGCTCCTGCGAGAACACGTCGACCCATACACCCACCTCCCGGTTGATCGATTGGATCACTGCGCTTCCGGGAGTGTGCGGTCCCGTGGCGATCCCACGCCGGGAAGCGTGACGACCGTCATCAATCTGTATGACTAAATAGCTATTCAGTGACCAATGGCACGTTCTCGTCCGGAGAGAGCGTCGTCCGGGCCAGGGCCAGCTCGCGCCCGTTCGCCGTCTCGACGATCCGGTGGCGGAGCGTCACCGTCTCGTCGGGAGGGTTCTGACGCTCCTGCTCGCGCACGACGCGCACGGTGGCGCCGTCGCCCGTCTCGGCGCGGAAGGAGATGTCGAAGCGGCGGAATCCGGAGGACCGGAGCATCTCCCGCGGGACCGACTCGACGGTCCACTCGACATAGGCGAGGTTGTTGACGTGGCCGTTGGCATCGAGGTCCGACCAGCGGACGGTGAACTCGGCGGCCTCCGCGGACGGTCCGGGCGCCGGGAGACGCAGAAGGCCCTCGTCGAGAGCTCGCGGGCGCGGCGCGAGGGGGATCCGCCGGACGACGTCGGGCATCCGGACCGGGCGGCGCCGCTGGAGATCGAGCATGACCCAGTGGCTTGTGGCACGGGCCAGGAGGCCGCCCCCGGCGTCCCGGAGGAGGAAGTCACGCGTCGCCGTTCGCTCCGTGAGGCCGGACGGCCAGGTCTCCACCGTGAGCGCGGCGTGTCCCGCCGGGCACGCCTCGATCCGGACGGACCACTGGATGAGGACCCACGCGAGCCCCATCGGGCCGAGGTCCGCGGCGCCGACGCCGAGGGAGGCCGCATGGCGGCCGCCGCTCTCCTGCAGCAGCTCGCAGAGCGCGCGGAGCGAGAGCCTCCCCCGGAGGTCCGTTTCGGCGCTCCGGACCGAGTGGGGAAGAATGAAGACGGGGTTCCTCTCCGCGTCGACGCCCACGGACCCGGGGATTGTGCGGGGTGCGAAGAGATGGCGGAAGAGGCTGCCTGAGATCTTTGCGTCATGGCGGCTGCGGCCTTCCGGTGCGATACGGATCGGGGGGAGGTTCCCCCCGGGAGGACTCCATGAGCCCGATCGCTCGGCCGCTACCCGCCGGCCCGGCCCGGCCGGTCGCCCCTCCGGGAACGAATGTCACGACGCCATGGGAAGAGCGTTTCGCCCAGCGGACCCACACGATGACCAGCTCCGTCATCCGGGAGCTTCTGAAGCTGACCGAGGCCCCCGACGTCATTTCCTTCGCCGGCGGCCTTCCGGCGTCGGATCTCTTCCCGAGAGCGGAGATCGGAGAGGCCGTCCAGCGGATCGTCGCCTCCGGGTCGGAAGGGGCGTTCCAGTA
The DNA here is from genome assembly GCA_050258155.1 of Acidithiobacillales bacterium. GTDB lineage: Bacteria > Acidobacteriota > Thermoanaerobaculia > UBA5066 > UBA5066 > DAOMFB01. Next base: position 2,541 of record JBLMYG010000134.1, on the reverse strand, counting down.
CGGCGTCACCGAGGGCTATCGCCCCCTTCGCGAGCTTTTCGTCCGGCACATGGCGCGGTACGGGATCCGCGTCTTTCCGGAGAATGTGCTCGTCACCTCGGGATCGCAGCAGGCGCTCGACCTGATCGCACGGCTCTTTTTGAATCCTGGCGACCGGATCCTGACCGAGGAGCCGACCTATCTCGGCGCGATCCAGGCCTTCCGCGCCGAGCAGGGGGAGTTTCTCCCCGTCCCGATCGACGATGACGGCCTCCGGATCGAGGCGCTCGAGGAGAAGCTGCGCGCCGGCCCGAAGTTTCTCTACATCCTTCCGAACTTCCAGAACCCGGGGGGGACGACCCTCTCATTGCCGCGCCGCCGCCGTCTCATCGAGCTGGCGAACCACTACGGCACCCCGATCGTCGAGGACGATCCGTACGGCCAGCTTCGTTACGAAGGGGACCACCTTCCGCCCCTCGTCACCCTCGACGCGGACTTTCACGGCTGCGCGAGCGGCGAGCGCGCCTTTACGGGAAACGTCATCTATCTCTCGACGCTTTCGAAGACGCTGGCCCCCGGCCTCCGCATCGGATGGGTCGTAGCCCCCGAATCGGTCGTCCGGAAGCTCGTCCAGATCAAGCAGGCAGCCGACCTCCACACGAGTACTTTCTCCCAGCACGTGGCGTACGAGGTGGCGCGGGAGGGGTTCCTGGACCGCCATGTCCGGCGGATCCGAGCCGTCTACGGCGTCCGACGCGACGCCATGCTGTCGGCCCTCGAGCGGCATTTCCCCCCGGGAGCCTCCTGGACGCGGCCGAAAGGAGGGCTCTTCCTCTGGGCGACCGCCCCGGAGGGAATCGACACGGCCGAGCTGCTCAAGGAGGCCCTTGCAGAAAAAGTCGCCTTCGTCCCCGGCGCGGCCTTCTTCCCCTGCGGCGGCGGGGAGAGGACGATGCGGCTCAACTTTTCCTATGCGCCGCCCGAGGTGATCGAGGAGGGGATCCGCCGGCTCGGGCTGGTTCTTTCCCGCGCCCGAGCCTGACCTCCTACATCGTGCCGGGCCGCATGTCCGACGTGCCGAACCCCATGATCGGGTCGAAGATCTTGACCTTGACCGGGTAGAAGCCCGTCTCCGAGTAGGCGTGTTCGCCGAAGACCCAGAAGCGGCCGCTTCCATCGTTCACGACCGAGCCCGCCGTCACCGTTCCGTCGCCCCAGTCGATCGTGATGCTGATCTCCTCGGGCTGGGTGCTCTCCCGAGTCGTGGTGAAGTAGGCGAGGTATGCCCGGACCGGGAAGCCGGCCTGGGCCTGCACGGTCGGCGCGCCATAGGCCACGATCTTGGCGTCCGCTTCCGGTACGGCGAGGACGCACAACAGGGCGAGCGCGACGATGAAAATGGGGGCGAGACGACGCGATTCCATGGCGCAACCTGCCTTTCGCGGCGCAAGGAGGCGCAAACACCCCGAGGTCCCGAAACCTCTCCCGGACTTCCCTGCTCCAAACGGTAGTCCCGCAAGGGCCTGAAGTCAAGGGGATCCGGGTCTGCTATCCTCGCCGGTCCGATCGAGCACGGTGAGAGTAGCTCAGTCGGTAGAGCATCGGACTGTGGCTCCGATGGTCGCGGGTTCGAATCCCGTCTCTCACCCCAGTTCTTTGGAGGCTCTTCGCGCCCGTAGCTCAGCCCGGATAGAGCGTCAGACTCCGGATCTGAAGGTCCCGCGTTCGAATCGCGGCGGGCGCACCAGGTCATTTTCGAGGAACCCAGGTGCGGACTCCCTGCTCGCCCTCCTCCTGAGCCCTCAGGCGGGAAACCTCTTGGCCCGTCGGACGCGCGGCATCGAACCGAGTCGCTCTCAGGATCAGGGAAGGGCGATCTGGAACATCCAGAGGGAGTTCCCGAAGCCGGCAGGGAAGGTCACAGGGGCCCCGGGGTAAGCGGAGACGAGCTGTGGAAGGAGCGAGGAGCGGGAACCCGCATGGACCACCCAGACCCGATGGCCCGGCGAGAGCCCTGCCTCCTTCCGGAGAAGGAGCAGTTCGCGAACGAAGGTCGGGGCATCGAGGAGCCAGATTCGCGAGACCCAGACATTCAACGTACCGAGCTTCTCGCGCCGGAAAACCGAGCTGGCCGGAGCGGTGGTGACGGGTTGACCAGGCAGATACCAACGGAGGAGGGACGCCGTCTGCTTGTCGACGAAGACGACGTCGGACGGGCCGACGCGTCGGGCGAGCGTCGAGAGAAGGCCTCGCAGAAGCTCCTCCTTCCGATCGGCCCTCGGTATCCCCGACACCAAGTAACGGTGCGTGCTGAGCGCCCAGATCGGCAGCAAGATCGTGAGCAGGAGCAGGATCCATCGCGAGGATGCAGGCTTTATCCGGGCGAGAGGGAGCCAGAGGGCCGCGGACGCCGTGGGGAAGAGCCACGCAGAGTGCCGGGAGGCACCCAAGGGATAAAGCCTTAAGGCTGCAACGCCGAAGGCGATGACGAACGGCAAGGCGAGGAGGGCGGTCGTCCCTGGGTCCCTTCGCGCCCGTGCCGCCAGTGCGACGAGGGCGACC
>JBLMYG010000133.1:0-14676 GCA_050258155.1 Acidithiobacillales bacterium | reverse complement strand
AAGTCCCCCTCGAAAAGGTCATCGACCGTCCCGGTCTCTATCGCGCAGAAGGTGGAAAAATGTGCGTCATGCTCTTCAGCGGGAGGGGCGAAGTCTTTGAGCTTCGGAGTATCGTGCCCGGGAAGCGGCCGCAACGGGGAACCGCTGTGCCATCGGCTTACGATACGACCTCCTTCGCGTGGGTGACGCCGACACAAGTGCTCTTCGCGACGTCAACCGTCTACGGGAGCGATGCGGGCATTTTCCTCTACGACCTTGACTCCCGAGGTGCTAAGAAGATCAGACTCCCTCCGGTACCCCCCGGGCTTTCCGTCGGATGGATCAAGCTCGAGACCGTGTCGCCGACATCTCTCACGTGCTGGTTCGCGGACATCAGTCTCTTGCGGGGAGATGACCTTCCGAACACCGCAACACGCATCACGTTTCACTGGTCGCCCGTTACGAACCCTTAACGCCCCGGGACCGGGCGAATCATGCCGTCCACCCTCCGGGCGCGGATTCCCGCGCCAGATCCGCGAGAAAGCGACGAGCTCGATTCATGCAGCGACCCAGGCCCGCGCAGCTGCTCGACCCCGTGACCTTTGGACGTCCATGATGCGGCCGTGGGCGGTGCCAAGAGCTCCGGCGAGCGCCGCGAGGAGGCCGATGGAACAGGAGCCGTGCCGGAAATGAAGGAGACGAACAACACGAGAGCTAGGGCCATCCTGATCACGCCCTAACGCGGCACCGGGCCCTATCTGCTGCCCCGAAAGCCAGTGAAATCCGATCTCGATTCTCTATCGTGCGGGCACCTTGACGGCAACTATCTTAGGCATCAAGATGCGGCCATGAGAACGACGGTGACCTTGGAGCCCGACGTGGCGGAGAAGCTGAAAGAGTACGCGCGGCGACGGCGGTCCTCGTTCAAGGAGGCGCTGAACAGCGTCCTCCGCCGGGGGCTCGCTTCACAGGAGTCGCCCAAGTCGCGGCGGCGCTTCGTCGTCGAGGCGCACTCGGGCGCCTTCAAGCCGGGGCTCGATCTCGGCAGGCTGAATCAGCTCGTGGACGAGCTGGAAACGGAGGATTTCGTTCGGGAGAGCGGTCCTGCCCGATGATCGTCCCCGACATCAACCTTCTCGTCTACGCCTACAACCGTCAGGCGCCGCACCACGCGATGGCGAAAGCGTGGTGGGAGGGGCTTCTCAACGGTTCCGAGCCGGTTGGCATCGCGTGGGCAGCGACCTGCGGATTCATCAGGCTGATGACCCATCCCGCCGTGCTCGACCCCGCTCTCGATCCCGGCGACGCCGTCCGCCACGTCCGCACGTGGCTGGAGAGGCCGCTCGTCGAGATCCTGGAGCCGGGACCGCGCCACCTCGAGATCCTGGAGAGGCTCCTGAGAGCCGTCGGGGTGGCCGGAAGCCTTACGACGGACGCGCATCTGGCGGCCATCGCCATAGAGCACCAGTGCGAACTCCACAGCAACGACACCGACTTCGGGCGCTTCCCCGGTCTCCGCTGGCGGAATCCGTTGCGGTGATCGGGTAACGTCATCCTGTGAACCGGAGGCCGTCCACGATCCGCCGCCCGGCGGCGCGGAGGGCGGGGACGAGGGCGGCGAGGAGGCCGATGAGGAGGGCCGTCCCGACGGCGAGGGCGAGGACGCCGGGGAAGATCCTCATCTCCGCGGCGAACTGGGAGAGGCGCGTGTCGAGGAGTCTCTGCTGGAGGGAAGGGAAGGCAGCGACGAAGAGACCGAGGCCCAGGACGGCCCCGGCCAGGGCCATGAAGAGGCTCTCCGCAAGGATCAGGGCGACGACCCGGGCCCGGCTGTAACCGAGGGCCCGCATCACGGCGATCTCGACGACGCGCTCGCGGGTCGCCATGGCCATCGTGTTCGCCGCGACGAGGACGATGACGAGGACGAGGATGACCGTGAGCGACGTCAGGAGGAGCTGGACGTTTCCGAGGAGCTGGACGAAGCCGGTCAGGAAGGCGCTCTCGGTGTCGCTCTTCGTCGGGAACGGGGAGTTCTCGAAGAGCGGATCGATCTCGCCCGGGAGCCGCGCTGCGGTGGCGTTGTCCTTCACCCTCGCCCAGATCGTCGTGGCCTGCCCCCGGAACGGCGGCCAGGCCTCCTCGAGGACCTCGCGGTGGAAGAAGATCGACCCCGAGGTCTCGTACGGGAGGCGGTAGACGGCCGCGATGACGAGATCGAGGTTGACCGGGTAGAGGGTCCCCCGGATCACGACACGGTCCCCGACCGTCCAGCCGTACTTCTCCATGAGCCGCTCCCCCACGAGCGCCGAAGAGCGGTCGCTCTGCCACCCCTTCGCGCTCCCCCCGACGATGACGGCGTCGTCGAAGACGGAGAGGAAGGTCGCCGCATCGGCCGCGAAGCGGGGGAAGACGTTTCCGGCACTCTCGTCCCGGTAGATCCCCCGGAACGGCGAGAGAACCGTCACCGCCACGACGCCCGGGAGCCGCTCGATCCGGCGGGCCCAGGCGACGGGAATCGGGGTCGCGAGGCCGACCTTGTGCCGCGTGACGACGCGGAAGAAGCCTTTTCGGGCGGGGTCGGCGAAGTGGAGCGCCGTCAGGAACGTCCCGAGGAAGGCGACGACGAGGAGCGGGAAGAGGATCGAGGCGACCGTAAGAAGAGTCCGCGTCTTCTTTCGCAGCAGGTTCTTCAGAACGAGCGGCAGGAACCGCATTCCACACCGACGCTAGGAAGCCGGCAAGGCCGTCGCCATGATTCAAATGCCGGCCGGCCGACGCTCCCCTCGAGGGCAGGGGCGGAGGAAGTCGAGCCTTGACAGATGCCTGCCGGTTCAATAGTTTTCATTGGAGATCTTCTACCGTCTTCGGGTCCGGAACGACCGGGCCTCCCGCCCGACTACTGAAAGGAGAGAATCCGTGCGCCGCATTTTCACCTCCCTCGTTCTCGTAGCCGCCGTCGCCCTCCTGACGACCGCCTGCTCCCAGAAAGGCCCCGCCGAGGAAGCCATCAAGGCCGCCGACGCCGCCGTCGCCGCCGCCAAGAGCTCGGTCGAGAAGGTCGTCCCCGACCAGTGGAATGCCCTGAACGACTCCCTGAAGGACGCCAAGGACAAGTTCGCCAAGGGGGACTACCAGGGTGCCCTCACGGCCGCGCAGGCGATCCCGGGAAAGGCGACGCAGGCCGTCGCCGCCGCCAAGACGAAGAAAGAGGAGCTGAGCAAGAGCTGGGCGGAGCTGATGGGTGGACTCGAGGGGGACCTCAAGACCGCCGAGGAGAAGGTGGCCGCCGTCGCCCACATGAAGAAGCTCCCCAAGGGGATGGACAAGGCCAAGGTTGAAGCCGCCGAGACCGGTCTGGCCGAGGCCAAGAAGGAAGCGGCCGAGGCCACGGCCGCGGCCAAGGCCGGCGACATGCAGGCGGCCATCGACAAGGGAACGGCTGCGAAGGAGAAGGCGGACTCGATCGTGAAGTCGCTGGAGACACCCGCGCCGGCCCCGGCTCCCGCCGCGGCTCACGCCAAGAAGAAGAAGAAGTAGGGCCAGCTCCTTTTCCAGGCTAGCTGGGCGCGCTCCCCTGCGTGGGCTGGTCGCGCCGGTAGGACGCCTCGCGGTCGAGGATGTTGAGGGTGTGGGCGTAAAGCTCCTCGGCCTCGTCGCGCGAATTCGCGATCACGGTGACGCCCAGCTTTCCGTGCTGTGACAGCGCGCCGATCATGTGGAACAGGACGCCCGTCTCCGTGATCGGACTGTAGTGGAGGCCGTTCGCCGTCAGGATCTCGATCAGGTCCTCGGGCAGGAGGCCGCGATACCGCGGCGAGGAGAGGCTGTCGGTCGAGCGGTAGTACTTCGGGTGCCCTGCCGGCGTCATGAAGAGGCCGGTCTCCCGCTGGATGGCGCCGCCCGTCAGGAACTGGAGGGCGAGGAAGGAATGCGTCGTCCCCCCTTTCCGGAGGTTGATCTCGATTCCGTAGACATCCCAGCCGCCCCCGTCCTTCGGGCGGACGACGACGTCGATGCCGAACCGTCCGATGACCCCTTTCCTCGAAAGGACCTCGCCCACCCGGAGGCCGGCCTCGCCCACCTCGCGCCGGTAGAGCTGCTTCGCTGGGAAGCGGCAGCCGAGATAGAGCTGCTCGCCTGCCCCCCCCAGGATCTGGTCGTGAGTGGAGAGGAGGACAGGCCGCCCGTTCGGCTCGATGAGGAGCTGTGCGCTCGGCGAGTGGCGCTCCTCCCCGTCGAGAAACTCCTCTACGACCCCCCCCATCCGGCCGAACTTGCTGAAGAACGTCTCGTAGTTCTCCGGCGGGACGGGAAAGTCGAGCTTCTCGAGCGCCGCGGCGATCGGCCCGCTCCCCTCCTGGGGCGGGTACCGGAAGAGAACGTTCCCTTCGCCCGAGAAGCTGCCGTTCAGCTTGACGACGGCCCGCTTCAGCCCCGGCTTCATCCGCCGGAGCTCCAGCAGGGCTTCGGCGGCGTCGGACGCAGTCCAGAGCTCCTCGAATCCTGCGGGTATAGCGATCCCCGCCTCGCGGAAGACCTTGCGCCCCCCTGACTTCGTGCCGAGGTGGGTCAGCGCCGGGTCGCATCCGAAGAGAGGAATGCCGAGCAGGATCGCCAGCCGGCGCTCGGCGGGCGTGGCGTTGAAGACGGTCAGGAAGGCGCGGGAAGGCTCCTGGATTCCCGCGCGGATCCGGTCGACGAGCCGTGGCCGCTCGAGGATCTTTTCCGTCAGAGACCGGGGGGAGGAGTCGTAGGCGCAGAGCAGCGTCAGGCGTGACCGGGCGTGGCTGGCCGGGATCCCCGCGAGGAGCTGGAGGTAGTACTCGAGGACGAGCGGATGGACCGGCTGCGAGGTGACGTACACGAGGCGCGCCCGCGGGTTCCGGAGGCGCATGAGAAGAAAGAGGAGCCGCTCCTCGTAGAACGCGGCGCCGGCGATCTTCCGGAGCTCCTCCTGATCGAGCGTCAGCGACGGGACGACGACCGACGTGTACGCCGAATCTCCGGTGTTGCCGCCGATCGCCTCCCAGACCTCGAGCATCCGCCGCTTCAGCTTCTGGAACTCCGCGGCCTCGACCTCGGGGGTCAGCGCGGGGTACGGTCTCTCCTCCGGCACCGGCCCCATTATGGCGGCCGGAGGAAGGAGAAGCTCCCGCGGAACGGGGTGCTCAGCGGCTCACGAGGGCGCCGGTGCCGGACGGGGCGACGATGGCCGGCTTCGTCCACTTCTTCAGTATCTCGACGACGTTCTCGCCGATCCGGAGGAGGTTCTCCTTCGACGAGCCGCCGACGTGCGGCATCAGGAGGACGTTCGGCGCCGAAAGGAGGGGGCTCTTCGGGTCGGGGGGGTCGGACAGGTAGACGTCCGTAGCGTAGGCGCCCACCTTCCCCGCCCTCAGCGCCTCGGCGAGGTCCTCCTCCACGACGACCTTCCCGCGCGCCGTGTTGACGATGACGACGCCGTCCTTCATCTTGGCGAAGGCCTGGCGGTTCAGCATGCCCCGCGTTTCGGGCGTCAGCGGCAGGTGAATGCTGATGTAGTCCGCCCTCGCGTAGAGCTCCTCCGGATCGTCCATCAGCTCGGCGAGGGCGTGATTCGGAATGTAGTGGTCGTAGGCGACGATCTTCATCCCGAAGGCGAGAGCCCGGCGGGCCACCTCGGTTCCGATCAGGCCCGCGCCGAGGACGCCGAGGGTCTTGCCGAAGAGCTCCGTTCGCTTCAGCTCCTTCTTCATCCACTTCCCCGCCACCATCGAGTTGTGCCCCTCGATCAGGCGGTTCGGGACGGCGAGCATCAGGGCCATCGCGAGCTCGGCCACGGCCACCGAGGACGCCCGCGGGGTGTTCTTCACCTCGATCCCCCTCTCGCGGCACGCCTCGATGTCCACGTTGTCGAGCCCGACGCCGCCCCGGATGACGAGCTTCAGCTTCGGGGCGCCCCCGAGGAACTCCTTCGTCACCTTCGTCTTGGAGCGGACGAGGACGACGTCGGCCTCCCTGAGCTGGGCCATGTCGGCCGTGGCCTCGCCGAAGGCGGCGAGCTTTCCCGGGAGGGACTCGTCGAACGAATCGGCCAGCACGATCTTCATATGCGACACCTCCCCATCTCCTGGCAGAGACGCTAGCCAACCCTTTTCCGGAAAGGGATGATGTAGAGGTATCAGGGACGGGCGGAGCGGCCGCTCCGGAGTAGGTCGATGGCGCTCTCCAGGTTCGCCGCTGGCTCGCCTTTCTCCTCTCCCTCCGGCCCGACGGGCACCTCGTCCCCCTCCCCCGGGGCCAGGAAGAGGTTCCGCTCGAGGCCCTGCTGCTTCGTGTACATCTCGAAGTAGCGGCCCCTCTTCTCGTAGAGCTCCTCGTGCGTCCCGCTCTCGACGACGAGGCCGCCCTCCACGACGAGGATCCGGTCGGCTCTCCGGATCGTCGAGAGTCGGTGGGCGATGACGAAGGTCGTCCTCCCCTTCATCAGGACCGCGAGCCCCTGCTGGATGAGGGCCTCCGACTCCGAGTCGAGCGAGGAGGTCGCCTCGTCGAGGATCAGGATCCGCGGGTCGGCGAGGAGGGCCCGGGCGATGGAGACCCGCTGGCGCTGCCCCCCAGAGAGCTTCACCCCCCGCTCACCGACGACCGTGTCGTAGCCTTTCTCGAAGGCCTCGGCGAACTCGTCGACCCGGGCGATGCGGCAGGCCGCGAGGACCTCCTCCTCCTTCGCCCCCGGCTTCGAGAAGGCGACGTTCTCGCGGATCGTCCCGTCGAACAGGAACGATTCCTGGAGGACGACGCCGAGGGCCGTCCGGTACGAGTCGAGGCGGACCGTGGAGAGATCGACGCCGTCCACGAGGATCCGGCCCCCGGTCGGGACGGCGAAAGCGGCGACGAGGCTGATGATCGTCGATTTCCCTGATCCGGACGGGCCGACGAGCGCGGTGACGGAGCCGGGGGCGGCGTCGAACGAGACGCCGTGCAGGACCTCCTTCCCCTCGGCGTACGCGAAGCGCACCTCCTCGAAGGCGACACGCCCCTCCACGTCGGGAAGGGCGACGCTGCGCCGGGGGTCTTCGTCCTCCGGCCGCTCCCGCAGGATCTCGCGCGTTCGCTCGAGGCCTGCCAGAGCCTCCGTCAGCTGTGTCCCGATGGCGACGACCTGGAAAAGGGGCGCGACGAGGAAGCCGAGAAAGAGCGTGTAGGTGAAGAAGCCGCCGAGCGTCAGCGTCCCCGCGAGGATCTGCCGCGTCCCGACGAACATGACGGTCGCCCCGACGACGCCGAGGAGCAGCGTCGACGAGAGGCCCATGAGGGAGGTGGCGGTCAGCGTCCGGAGGACGTTCGCCAGGAGCCGCCCGACACCCCCCCCGAAGACCTCCGCCTCGCGCTTCTCGGCGTGATACCCCTTGACGACGCGGATCCCGCCCAGCGTCTCCGTCAGCCGCCCTGTCACCTCGGCGAAGATCTTCGCCCGCTCGCGGAAGATCGGGCGGATCGTTCCGAAGGCGTACTGGAGGGCGATTCCCGTCGCGAGGAGGAAGCCGAAGGCGAGAAGCGTCATCGTGGCGGAGATCCGGAACAGGACCACGAGGGAGATGGCGGCGGTCAGGAGACCGCCCGAAAACTCCACGAGACCGGTCCCGATCAGGTTCCGGATCCCTTCGACGTCGCTCATGATCCGCGAGACGAGGATTCCGGTCTTGTTCGCGTCGTAGAAGGCGACCGGGAGCCGGCCGATGTGCTCCTGGACCTTGCACCGCATCTCGGCGATGAGGCGCTGGGCGGCCTTCGAGAGGAGCTGCGTCAGGGCGTAGGAGGTGACGCCCTGCACCGCCGTCGCGAGGACGACGGCGCCGAGGAGCGGCCCGAGGAGCTCCCGCCTCCCCTTCCCGATGATGTCGTCGATCAGGTACTTCGTCGAGGCTGGAAGGACGAGCCCGGCGACCCGGTTGATCGCCATCAGGACGAATCCAACGGCGAGGAGGCCGCGCCTCGGCTTGATCAGATCCCAGATGTCGGGGAGCAGGACGCGAAGCCGCTCCCCTTTCGCGGGCTTCGGTCCGTCGGACCTGACGCGGCGGACGCCGCGCTCCGCGCTCGGCAGGGCCGACATCGGGTTCTTCAGGACGGCCACGGAGCCTCCGTGATCCTCTCCGTGAGGCGGACGCCTCGCGCGGCGAGGCCGGCGACCATCTCGTCCCAGAGATCCGCGTGCCGCCCGAGCAGCTCCGGCGGGAAGATCCCGGGCTCGCTGACACGCCCTTCCGCGAGCCAGCCCGCGACGATGGCGCAGGGGAAACCGGTCGTCCGCGCCATCGAGGTCGCCCCCGTCTTCGGGTCAGTCCGGTCGATCAGGTCGTACGTCAGGGCGGCGCGGCGGCCTCCTTTCCTCCCCTCGCAGACGACGCGAAGAAGGGTGAATTCCGCCTCGCCGGCGGGACGCTTCCAGGCCGAAAAGAGGAGCCTCTCCGTCAGGACGCGGGGGGCGAGCCGGACACCTCCGGCCTCGACGGGCTCGTTCGAGAAGAACCCGGCATCCCGGAAGGCGCGCATCAGGGCAGCGTGCCCGGGATAGCGGAGCGTCTTCTCGCTGATGCTCTTCGCCTTCGAGGTCTCGAGGAGCGTCCGGAGGCCGTCTGTGTTGAAGCCCTCGAGCGTTCCGACCTCGGGAAAATCGATCTCCTCCACGTCCGAGAGCGCCGGCTTCGACACGGTCTTTCCGTTCTCGCGGATCCGGGCCTCCCGCGTGTACTCCTCGATCACGTCGGCGGCGGAGAAAACGATCCGGTACTCCCACGGCTTCACGCGCCGAAAGGGAAGCCCGCCCACGTAAATCCGGATCGAGTCGGTCTCGTCCAGGAGGCCCTCGGCGCGCCCGGCGGCGAGATTGGAGAGCCCCGGCGAGACGCCGATGTCGACGATGGCCGGAACCCCGGCGCCCTTCGCGAGCCCGTCGAGCGCCAGCGCGTCCTCAGGGGCGAAGGCGATGTCGGCAACCGGCCTCTTCGCCTCGAGAGCCCCCTTCAGGACGGAGTGGCCGAGCGCGCCGGGAAGCGCCCCCACGACGACGTCGGCGCCGGCGGCCACGCGGGCCACGTCCGCGGGCGCTCCGAGGTCCGCCCTGCGCGCCTCGAGGCGCGGAAGGGAGACGAGGGGCGCGAGGGCCGCCTCGTCCCGGTCGAGCGCCGTCACCTCGAAGCGGCCGTCGGCGGCGAGCTCCCTCGCCACCAGCGAGCCGACGAGGCCGGCGCCGAGGACGGCGATCCTCTTCATCTAGCGGGTTCCGCTCCCGGCTCTTCGTTCTCGCGGCATCGGACGCGCTCCGGCAGCATCTTGCCATGCAGAGGGACGGCCGTTACCAGAACGAGTCGAGAGGGCCAGCCGGAAGGGACGGCCACGAGGCGGCCTCCCGCACGCGATGGTCGCCCACCCAGAGTCCGACGGCCCCGGAGACGACGACATAGTTTCGCGCCAGCCGGTCCCGGGCCTTAAACGGCAGCATGTTCAGCCGGTACGTCTCCAGGAGGAGCGGGCAGGCCGCCGGATCGAAGAAGGCCATCTCCCCCATCCAGGTCCCTTTCCGGGCTCCCTCGCGGAAGAGAGAATCGATGTACCACTGCGTTGTGCAGGGGGGAAGGAAGTAGGCAAGGCCCGACGGGTCGACGACGCGGTCGCCGGGGCGGGCAACGCGGCGGAGAAGCCGAAGGTTTGCAACTTCGGCCTCGCGCCGCTCCGTGAACGAGGCGACGAACGCCGGCACGGGGGAAGACCGCGTGAACGCCTCGACCGTGAAGAGGGCGGCAACTGCGGCTCCGGCGACAAGCCGGCCGCGGAGGGACGGGATCTCGAGGAAACGCCGGGCCGCGAGGAAAGAGAGGAATGGTGCCGGTACGGCAAGCATGTACGGCCACGGGTGAGGATGGAGAGGGAGAACTCCGAGGGAGACCGCCCCCAGCGCCAGAGCCCAGAGATCAGGGAACGCCACCTCTTCGTCGAGCGTCCTTCCGCGGAATCGGTAGAGCGTGGCGCCGACGGCCCCGAGGGCGACGAGCCACCAGATCGCGTCGCGACGGAAGGTGTCGGACAGAGCCTGCCACGGCCCGAGCCGGATCTCCACGGTGGCGGCGACCTGAGCAAAGGATGCGTAAACTTTCAGAACGTCCGGCAGGATGCCGAGAGCAGCCGACACAGCGATCCAGCCGCCGGCCGCTACAACCACTCCCAGAAGGACTCGCTGGAGAGCAGAGGGGCGCCCCCGGGCGCGCACCGCGGCAAGACCGACGAGAGCAAGGCCCAGGACCGCCCCCTTGAGGTGGTGCGCCGAGAGCCAGGCCGAGAGCACGCCGACGAGAAGGAGATCGCGATCGCCGCCACGTGTGAGGAGCGGGAGCGCGATGAGCATCGCCACGAGGATCGCGGCGTCGTACCGGAACTCCAGACCGTGAACGAAGAACGTCGCCTGGAGAAGCGTCAACGTTCCCGCGAGCGCCGCCGTCGCCGCGTCGCCCGAGGCCCGCCGCAGGGCGAAATGGAGCGCGCCGAGAACGGACGCCGCCACGGCGATGCGGGCGGCGAGAAACACGACTCCCGGGTCCGAGACCGCCCGGCCGAGCGCACCGAGGGCGACGGTGAAAGGCATGGCGAACGGCGGCTCGCCCGGAATGTGCGAGAGCGACAGAAACCCCGCCCGCAGCGCCAGCGCCTCGTCGAAGTTGAGGCGGCGGAGCGCGGCGGCGAGGAGGAAGGCCACCGAGCTTGAGAGAGCGACTGCAATCGACAGCGCTCGTCCGGCCCGGAGCGGCGTGGCGACGTCGGACCTTCGCACTCTCATCCCGGAGATTCACTGGCAGTGTAGCGTAAGAGGGAGAGAGATCCTTCCTATAATCGGGTAAATGTCCGCCGACGTTCTCCTTTGCATCAGAGGAGTCGGCGGCGGTCTTCTCCTCCTGGCTTCCCTCGGCTTCGGCTCCACACTTCTCGCCCTGAGACTCGCACCGGACGCACGACCGTCCGTCAAATGGTGCGCCGCCCTGGTCCTGGCGTTCCTGATCCCTTCTGCCGCCTTTCACCTGCTCACGGCTCTCTCTCTGTTCCGTCTCGACGTCGCGCTCCTCGTCGCGGCCGCCGGCCTTGCGCAGTCCCTTTACGCGTACCGGCGGTTCGAGGCGCTCCGCACAGCTCTCCGACGCCTTTTCTCGGAAACACGGTCGGCTCTCACCCCTCCGTCGCGCATGCTCTCGGTCCTTGCGGCCCTGACGCTCGCACTTATCCTCCTCAGACTTCTCCGCGGCCTCGTTGCGCCGCCCATGGCCTGGGACGTTCTCACCTACCATCTCGTCAAAGTGGCCCGTTGGATCCGAACGGGCGGCCTTTCGCCAACGGTCGCCCCGGACGCCTGGGACGGCTACGAGTACTTTCCCTATGGAGGCGATGCCTTGTGGGCCTGGGCACTGCTTCCGTTCCACAGCGATGCGCCGCTCGGGCTCGCAAGCGCTCTCGTCTTCGGCGCGGTCGTTCTGGGCGCCTACGCGCTCATCCGCGAGCTGGGCGGAACGCGCGAGAACGCGTGGCTCGGAGCGCTCGCGCTCTGCCTCGTACCAAGCGCCTTCAACTTCCTGGCGAGCGGCTACGTCGAGAACGCGTCTCTCGCCGTGTTTCTCCTCGGCGTGCTCTTTCTCTGCCGGTACATGGGTCGTCAGGCGGCGTGGGCCGACGGCCTTCTGGCGGTCGGCGCCTTCGCCGTCGGCGCCGGCATCAAGGCCTCGGGCATTCCGACGTATTTCTTGTCGGTCGCCGCCGTCGCCGGCGGCCTCCTTTGGCGGGACGCTTTCAAGGGGGTTCGCACGCGCTCTCTCGCTGCGGCGCTCCTGTCGCTCGCAGTGGCCGCACCACCGTATCTCCGCGCCTACCTCGACAGGGGCTCCCCCGCTTACCCCCTGCCGCTGAGAATAGGGAGCTGGCTCAGCCTGCCCGGACATCCCCGGACGGTTCTCGCGCTCGAGGGAAAGCTCTATCGCGGAATGGGCCATTTCACGTGGGACAACTTCCTGGTTGATCTGACGAGCCGCCGCCCGGATCGAGACTTCCTGAATCTCTGGTGGGGCACCTTCCCGCTTCTCCTTGTCGGTGTCTGGGGCATCCTCCGGAGCTTCCGCTACGGTTCGTCGCGGCGTCAGGCGCTGATCCTCCTCATTCTCGGGCTCGTCGCGGTCGCCGGCCTTTTCTCCCCCGGGAGCGTGGGGCTCCGCGCGCACTGGGGGTGGATCGCCGGCCGCTTTCTCCTGCCCGCCGTCGCCGTGCTCGCGGTGCTCGGTGCGGCCGCAGAAGGCCTTGCCGTCACGTGGGGGCTCCGGGTCGCCGTCGCCTTGGGCTGGTATTCCGCGTGGCCCCGGGGCTTCTCCTTCGAGGACGCTTCCGCCATGGCGCGTCTCGGCGGCGTCCTTCTCGTCGCATCCGCGCTTTTCGCCGCACTCGCCGTTACCGGCCGGAACAGGGTCCGACCTGCGGGGATGGCGGCTGCCGGCATCGCGACCGTCGCCCTCGTCGGCGGCGCGTGGGGATGGGTTCGCCACGAGGCGCGCTACCCGATCTGGCGTGCTGCTTCCGAGTGCCGGGCCTACGATCTCCATCCCTTCCTCAGGGATTACGGCTCGGCTGTCGCGCTCTGGGAACGGGTCGACGGCGTGGCGCCCCGACGGATTGCGGTCAGTGCCGGTTGGAACTTCCTGGGCGACAACTGGCTCATCTACCCCTTCTTCGGCTCGCGCCTGCAGAACGAGGTCAACTGGATCCCGCCGACGGCGGACGGCGCGGTGATCGACTATCGGCTCGCGCGGGCGAATCTCGCCCGGTTCGATGTCGGCGCCTGGGTCACCCGGCTCCTCGATCGCGACATCGACGCGGTCGCGTTGCTCTGGCCCCGGACGGTGGAGCGAAACTGGGTGCAAGCGCTCCCGCAGCTCTTCGAGCCGATCGTGGTGAGCGCCGACGGAAAGAACGGACTCTATCGTCTGAGGCGGGCCGCGGCACGTACGTGGCTCGAAACGGGGGGGCGACTGCCGCCAATCGTCATCGACGTCCCGCCCGAGCGCCCGTCCTGATGTGCCCGTCCCGGCTCGACGCATGTCGGCGGCCTCCTCCTGCGCCTCCGCTCGTGCGCGTCGGGCGCTGCCTTCGAATCGTCTGACGGTGCTCTCGAAACGGACGCCTGAGCCCCGCTAAGATGGCCCGACGTCGATGAAGAGCCCTCGGCTCCCCCTCCTCCTCCTCGACCGCGACGGGACGATCGTCGTGGAGAGAGGGTTTCCGAAGGACCCTGCAAAGGTCGAGCTGATTCCCGGCGCTGCGGCGGCCATACGGCGGTTGCGGGCGCTGGGTCTCAGGGTCGCCGTCATCTCGAACCAGTCGGGGATCGGCCGCGGCTACATCACCGGGGACGACGTCGAACGGGTCAACGCCCGGCTTCTGGAGGTGCTCGCCGCGGACGGCGCGGCGCTCGACGGGATCTACTTCTGCCCACATGCGCCGGAGGACGGGTGCGATTGCCGGAAGCCGCGGCGACGTCTCCTGGACAGGGCGGCCGCGGATCTCGGGGGGGACCTCACGCGGTCGTTCTTCGTCGGCGACAAGAAGGACGACGTTGACGCCGGGCGGAACGTCGGGGCGACGACCTTTCTCGTCAGGACGGGGTACGGAGACGCGCAGGTGTTCCCTGAAGGGTGTGCCCCCGACTACGTCGTCGCCGACCTCGCCGAGGCGGCGGCCAGGATCGAAGAGCTTCTCCGCTCTCGTCGGCGATAGCCTTCCGTCATGGAGACAGGCCGGGACGATCCCTGCCCCCTGTCGAAGCGGCAAGAAGTTCAAGAAATGCTGCCTGAGAACCGGTGAAGAATCGCCCTCGCGGATCTGCTGTGGAGCCGGATCGACCGCGCCGACCAGGCGTTGACGGAGGCGCTTCTCGGCTATGCGAAGAGACGACTGGGACGGAGGGCCGCCTTTGAGGCGCAGCGGGATTTCTGGGGCGAGGAGGAGGCGGAGGAGGAGAGACGACAGGAAGAGGCGGAGCTTCTCGCGAACCCCGAGGTTCGGGAGCAGCTCGCCCGAATGCTCGACGAGCATTACGAGGGCTGGGTCGACGAGAGGATCCCCGCCCTCGGCGGGAAGACCCCCCGGCAGGCCGTCGAGACACCCGTCGCCGCGCGAAGGTGGAGGCTCTCCTGGCCGGTATGGAGCGGCAGCCGAGCCTGGGCCTGCTCGGTCACAAGCCCCCGGTCGCCCGCCTTCGGAAACAGCGCGGGCTTCTCTGACGTTCAGGGCTCGCGCTGGAACGAGCCGCCCGGGCACGTTCGAGGAGCCCGCGACGGGATCGACGGAGTCACAAAGGGGGCTGAACGCCCACGTCTCATCCAGAAACCGTCTCGACCCGCATTCCGAACCGGGCCACCCACGGCGTCGTCTTCCGCTCCGCGGTCAGGAGCGGCACGTCGAGGCCTCGGGCGAGCGCGATGAAGACGGCGTCATAGGCCGTCGCGTCGAGCTCGAGAGCGGCAGCCAGCACCTCGGACCGCTCGGGCTCGTCGGTCTCGATGGGCGCCTCGAGGTGGAGGGCATAGATGTCGCTTGCAAGGGCGGGAGCGACCTCGTGGCGCCTGACGTACGTCCGGAGGACATTCGCCATCTCCCAGTAATGGAGCGACGGGACGACGAGGCGGA
>JBLMYG010000132.1:0-5762 GCA_050258155.1 Acidithiobacillales bacterium | reverse complement strand
CCGTCGTCCTCACGGGGCGAGGTCCGTTCTTCTCCTTCGGATTCGACGTCCCCGAATTCCTGGCCTTTTCGAAGAAGGAGTTCACGGCCTATCTGGCGGCCTTTACCGGCCTCCTTTCGTATTTGTTCCTCTACCCGAAACCGGTGGTGGCCGCACTGAACGGTCACGCCATTGCGGGCGGGTGCATGCTGGCTCTCGCCTGTGACGGCCGCGTCATGGTGACCGGGAAAGCGAAGATCTCGCTCAACGAGATCAGCTTCGGCTCGTCAGTCTTCGCGGGAAGCACCGAAATGCTGCGCTTCTGGGTCGGAAGCGCGGCCGCAACGAAGATCCTCTTTTCGGGGGCGATGTTCTCAGCCGAAGAGGCGCGGAGCCTGGGGCTGGTGGAGGAGGTCCAACCGGAGGAGGCGGTGCTCGATCGGGCGCGGCGGATCGCATCGGATCTGGCGTCCCGGTCCGCAGGTGCTTTCGCGAGCATCAAGCTTCTTCTCCGGAGGCCGGTGATCGAGGAGACGAGGCGACGGGAGGAGGAGTCGATCCGGGAGTTCGTCGAGATCTGGTACTCGGCGGCCACGCGGGCGAAACTCCGGGAGATCCGGATTCGCCGCGCTAGAACATGAAGGTCGGAATCACCGGAACGAAGTACACGCGGAAATCCCAGCGGCTTCCCGGCTTGTCGTCCGGATGAAGGACGGAATAGTCGGCCTCGACCGAGATCTCCACGGGTAGCGGGCCGAGCTGGATCATCCTGCTGATGCCCAGCCCGACCGGAAGGATCGTCTTGTCGCCACTCGCCTTCCAGTTGATGGAGATATTGGGGCTCATGCCGATGCGCCATTGCGCTTCGGGGTTCCAGGGAGGCTTGTAGTAGATGAAATACTGGATGTTGGTGAGGCTGACATCGCTGCGCTTGCTGTCTCCGGCGATGGACCACCAGTGCTGCGCAAAGATGCCGAGCGTCCATTTTGAACCGAGGTAAGCGACCACGCCCGAAGGTCCCAGTCCGTACTTACCGTACCCCAGCACCTCGTCTGAAGCCGTCGGGAACATCGTGGTGGGCCCCAGACCCCAGATGACCGCGGCGCCCGTCGATTCGATCTTGATGACTTTTTTTGGTGAGACCAACCCCACGTAGACCATGTCGCCGAAGCCGCCGGTGTGCTTGAAGGGGTCGGCCAGGGCGTCCGGAAAGCTCGGACAGGTGTTGACCCAGCCCGGCCCGAGCCCGATACAGTCGCCGAACCCCTCGTTGATTGGCACGCTGAGGAACGGGAAGACCACGCGGTTAATCAGGTTCCAGTCGGGTCCCAGGCTGAGCGGGAAGGTTGGCATGATCTGAAACCTGTGCAGGGCTTTCGTGATGTCGGCCTTTGGTGCATGGAGCTGAATGTAGTCGTACTGAAAGGGAATCGCCACGAGGTTACTCACGGGGTTTTCCAGCAGCCTCATGAGCTGGGCCTCGGACGGAGTGCAACCGGCCCTGACGACCTCCTTCAGGTCGATGAAGAGGTCCTGCTGCAGGGCGGCGCAGTCGACGGGTGTCTTGAGACGGTTCTCTTCAGCGTCGGCCCGCCCTCCCGCCAGGGCCAGACCGGCGACAACGGCAAGGATCGTCAATCTCGTGTTCATCGTTCCCTCTTCCGAGCGTGTGTGGGCTCAGGCTGAAGACCGGCTTCATTCCTCATCTCGAGTCTCTTTCCTGATTTTCGACGATATCGCGCTCCGCCGTGAATGGAGAGAGTTCGTCGGGGCGGAGCTGAAGCGCCGACACGCGGTCGGCTCTTTCTCTGAGCTGCGCCTGTGGTGCGGCCGGCGGTGCTTCCTTCGACAGGAATCGACAAGCCGGGCGTGCGCATCGAGAATGGCTCCGCGTGTCGGCGCCCGAGAAGCACCCCCTGTCGCAGATCCTCAGCCTGACCGTCTTCGTGGCGGCGCTCGGGTACTTCGTGGACATGTTCGACCTGCTCCTCTTCCCCATCGTGCGGCAGCCGAGCCTGACGGACCTCGGCATCCCGCAGGGGGACGCGCAGGTCTCCGCCACGTTCCTGCTGCTCAACTCCCAGATGGTGGGGATGCTGCTGGGCGGGATCTTCTGGGGCGTCCTCGGCGACAAGAAGGGCCGCCTCTCGACGCTCTTCGGGAGCATCGCGCTCTACTCCGTGGCGAACATCGCCAACGCTTTCGTGCACGGGCTCCCGTCCTACGCCGTCTGGCGCTTCCTGGCGGGGCTCGGTCTCGCGGGCGAGCTGGGCGCGGCGGTGACGCTGGTGAGCGAGATCCTCCCCAAGAACCTCCGGGCTTACGGCACCGCCATCGTCGCGGGGGTGGGCATCTTCGGGACGGTGACCGCGAGCCTCGTCGGCAAGTACCTCCCCTGGCGCACCGCCTACCTCGTCGGGGGCGGGCTGGGCCTCATCCTCCTGGCCACCCGTTTCAGCCTCCGCGAGAGCGGGATGTTCCGGAACCTCGGCGAGCAGGCCGGCGTGAAGCGCGGCGACTTCCTGAGCCTCTTCACCCGCGGCGAGCGCTTCTTCCGCTACCTCCGCTGCATCCTCATCGGCCTGCCGACCTGGTTCGTGGTGGCGATCCTCATTACCTCCGCGCCCGAGTTCGCCCCGAAGGTCGGCGTGACGGGACCCGTGGCCGCGGGGACGGCGGTTGCTTTCTGTTACAGCGGCATCACGCTGGGGAGCTTCGCTTCCGGCATTCTCAGTCAGGCTTGGGGAAGCCGTAAGAAGGTCGTTCTCCTCTTCATCCTCGGGACGCTCTCCGGCGTCGCCACCTACCTCACGGCGCGCGGGCTCACCCCGGCGGCGTTCTACCTCCTGGCGGGGTACCTCGGCCTCATGGCGGGCTACTGGGCCGTCTTCGTCACCATCGCCGCGGAGCAGTTCGGCACGAACCTCCGTGCCACGGTGGCCACCACGGTGCCGAACTTCGTCCGGGGCGCCGTCCCGCTGATCACAGGCAGCTTCTCCCTGCTCCGGGGCCCTCTGGGCTACGTGGGGAGCGCCTGGACGGTGGGCCTGGTCTGCATCGCCCTAGCCCTCGTCTCCCTCCTGGGCATGGCCGAGACGGCGGGGCGCGACCTAAACTTCCTGGAGTGACGCCGGGCCGACCGAAGACCACCGGTCGGACCGGCGCCGCTCCCGGCCATTGTCGAAACGTGTAGGAGTGCAAGGGGAATTACGACAGGCGCAGAGACGGGATCGGCGTGAATGGGACCCCCGTGTGGGCGCATCCTCAGTTTCTCGAGTCTTCGCTCCGGCCGGGTTCTGTTTAGGCTCTATGCGGCGTTCCTGAAGATAGCCGGCATGCTGCCGGATGGGCCGCACGGCCTCCGCCGGGATTGCCGGGACAGCCGAGTGGACCGTACTGGAAGGAACACACTTGGAGCCCCCGTCCGGGCAGAATGCCAGTCTGGCCGGACGGAACCGAGGAGACCGGAGGACAGGACCGAACCTTCTACGCTAGATAGCCCCCGGCAATTCCCATTGCACCCCTACGGCTCCCAGCATTTCCCAGTGCGCCTAGAGCCGCCCGGATCAGGCGCGCCAGGGAAGGCCGCGCAGGACCTATATCAAATCGGAAGACCTACGAGTCGAGTCCCTCGACCACAAACAGATCGGTGAGCTGGCGAATGAGGGTGTAGGCGTAGCGCTTGCCGTCCGGGGTTATGACCGGCGCGGTCGTTGCGATCACCCCCGTTGAATTCAAGGGCCGGATCTCCCTCAAGCGGGTGCGCTCTTGCGTCTCGAGATCGAGCCGGTCGATGCGTGGGTTCAGGCCCGCCATGTTCGCGACGTAAAGCATCCGTCCGCTGACGTCGAACTGAATCGGTTCGTCCTCCCGAGCCAGGCCGGTAATTGGGGTGACCGCCCCGCTCGTGACGTCGAGAATCACCAAGTTGTGGTCGCATCGGCGCAGCGCCAGGCGATTGCCATCGGGAGCAACGGGAGGACCGTCGGACCATTCGAGGATGGCTTCCTCGTCCCAGACCTTGGACCACGAACGTTGTAACCGATGCCCCAGGAACAAGCATCCCGTCGAGCTCCTGTTCGAGACGATGACGAAGATCTGTTCGCCATCCGGATGCCACCCGGCCCACTGGTAGCGATCGATTTCGGGCGAGCGAAGCGACGATGGTTCGCCGAGCCCCGTCGGATAGATGAGCAGGTCGGGTTCGGGACGGAATCGGGTCGCGAGCACCCATTGCGCGTCGGGCGAGAATCGCATGGATATGCCCGAGCCGAGCCGAACGGCTGGAGAACCATCGATGCTCCGAATATAGGTGGCATACTCCGGATTCTCCGCTTCGTGCCCCTCGAAGAACAGGATCTGTTCTCCATCCCGGCTGATGTCGGTGACGAACGCTCCGTCGAACCACGAGAGCGCGATGTCCGGCGACTCCGGACCGGCGCCAGCGTGCGCCTCCGCGTGCAGGGTTCCGATCGTCAGCAGCGCGCGTCCGTCCTCGGCGACATCGTGGAGCCAGACCCGGTGCGAGTGTTGGAGAAGAACCCGACGCCGGCCAGCGAGATCCACCGCCCACACGCCCTGGCGCTGATTCTCGTCGATACCTGAGAACCAGATCTCCGATCCGGAAGGCGACCACGCGAGTCCCGACCCGGAGGTCAGCGAGGGCGCGAGCACCCGGACCTGCCCTTCCTCGTCGATGACGCACAGATCGCCGTCTGTATGCCCTCTTGCTCTGTGTTCGAAGAATGCCACGCGCGTGCCGTCCTTCGAAACACAGGGCCGGCTGATCCACTCCGACGTGTCGTGGATGACGCGCCCGGCGGGATATTCGAGACGACAGCGGCGATCGACGAAGTGGACAACTGCCAGGGAATGTCCGTCGGGCGCCCAGTCGGCGTGTCCGGCGTTCTCCATCAACCGACGGATGCCGCCGCCCGAGAGCGATGTCCTCGCGAGCGTTCCCGACGCCTGATACCAAAACGTATTCCGATAATCCATCGAGATCGCCATCTCACCCGAGCGGGAGATCGCGAGCAGGTTGGCGGGCGGCAGCCCGAGGCTCCGCGACTCCGGGCTCTCCATGCGTGACGCGAACATCTCGATGGGCCGGCCTTCCCATGCCGCGCCGTAAACGACAGCATGTCCATCAGGCGTGAACCTCGCACTCGAAACGAATCCGTTGCGAAACGTGAGCCTCTGGAAAGTGAGCGAGGGCCGAGGCAAGGCCCGGGGCGCGGAGCCAGGTCTTGCGGTCTCGACGTGCCCCGAGGACGCAAACGTCTCGAGGGCGAACACGAGGTCGTGAGCCGATCGGAAACGGGCCTCGGGCTCCTTCTCGAGGCAGTGCCGCACGATGCAGTCGAGAGCAGGCGCGATGTTCCGTCCGGACGCCGAAAGATCGGGCGGCTCGTCTCGCATGACCGCCGCCATCGTGTCGCTCGCCGTGTCTCGTCTGAACGCCCTAGTGCCCGAGAGGATCTCGTACAGGATCGCCCCGAACGAGAAAATGTCGGAGCGGTGGTCGATGGGGCGCCCGCGCACCTGCTCGGGCGACATGTAGCCCACCGTCCCCATCACTGTCCCGGGCTCCGTATGCTTCGACTCAGTCGGCGCGCTCGTCTCGTCGGTCTTACCCTGTCCTGTTCTCCTGGCCAGACCGAAGTCGAGGATCTTCAGGTGACCGTCTTTCGTGACGAAGAGGTTTTCGGGCTTAAGGTCCCTGTGGACGATGCCCTTCTCGTGGGCGGCGGAGAGGCCCTTAGCGACCTGCAGGGCATAGTCCA
>JBLMYG010000131.1:0-9507 GCA_050258155.1 Acidithiobacillales bacterium | reverse complement strand
CCGACGGGACCTTTCACGCTTCGCGCCTCGCCCCGGGAGGGAACCAGCGGCTCCTCGTCGGCCATGCCGACTTCGCCACGGCGACGGTGGGAGGGCTGACCCTCGTGGCGGGCCAGACCGCCCCGACGATGGCGGTCGTCCTCCGGCGGGGAGCCGTCATCTCGGGCCTCGTCCACGACAAGGAAGGGAAGCCGGTCGAGTCGGCCGAAGCGGAGGTTCAGCAAGGTTTCACCTTTCGCGGCGGCCGCGGAGGCGCTGTGGCCCTGAGCGTTCTCGGCGGGAGAGGCGATGCCCTCCGGCGCCCGCCCGTCCGGACGGGAGCCGACGGGGCGTTCCAGATCGACGGCCTCGCCCCCGGCGACTACACGCTCTGGATCAGAAAAAGCGGCTTCGCCACTGAGCGGATCGATCCGTTGAAGGTGCCGGAGGCCGGCTCTCCCGAGCCGGTCTCCGTGATGCTGGGGCCGGGCGCGGCGATCAGAGGCACCGTTCTCCTTCGGAGCGGCACGCCGGCCGAGGGGTGGACCGTCGTGGCGAGCGCGCCGGGCACATCGCCTCTCGGCCCGCGCACCCGGGGACTCCTGAATCCGACCGGCTCGGATGGCCTCTTCGTCCTCGAGGGCCTGAAGCCCGGCCAGCCGTACGACCTGCAGCTCTTCGGGGGGACCGGCATCGGCCCGTCGCAGAGGGGGGTCGTCCCGCCGGCGTCCGGGATCGAGATGGTCGTCTCCGGACCCGGCCGGATCACGGGACGCGCCGTGGACGCGAAGACGTCGAGCCCGATCACCTCTTACACGGTCCGGTACGAGCCGGCGCGGACCGGGGGGGGCCTCTTCCGGATCGTGAACCGGGCTGCCGGGCGGCAGGTGACCGGCATCGGCGAGAAGCACGAAGTGAGCTCGGACGACGGGACCTTCGTCCTCGAGGACGTTCCGCCGGGGACCTGGTCCGTGGTCGTCGAGGCGAAGGGCTATCAGCCGGCGCGCGCCGGCAACGTCGTCGTCGAGGAGGGAGGAACGGCGAAGGGCGTCGAGGTGAAGGTCTCGCGGGGCGGACACCTCGGCGGGCGCGTCGTCGACGCGCTGAGCGGACAGCCGGTCCCGGGCGCCACGGTCACCTCGGGCGGGACGGGCCCCGCCGGAGGTCCGCTGGCCGCGATCGCGGATGAGATCGGCGACCAGCTGACGACCGACGCCGACGGAACCTTCGTCCTCGACGGCATCGCGCCGGGCAAGGTCCTGATCACGGTGACGCACCCCGATTACACCGACGCTCATCAGACGGTCGACGTCGGCGAGGGGTCCTCCACGGCCGAGATCCGGATGACGGCCGGGGGCGACCTCGGCGGTCTCGTCGTCTCCGACACCGGGCAGCCACTCCCCGGAGCGGACGTGGTCCTGCAGGCGGCGGGGGACACCGGCTTCGGGCGGCTGACGGGCGCCGGCGGCTTTTCCGCGGTGACGGACAGCGCCGGCCACTTCCGGTTCGACCATCTCTCGGCGGGCCGCTACAGCCTCGCCGCTTCCCTTCAGAGCCAGGCGAGCACGCCGCTGACGATCGTCCTCGCGGACGGCCAGTCGCGGGACGACGCGGTTCTCCAGATCGCCACGGGGGCGACGCTTCAGGGGGTCGTCGCCGGTATTCCCGACTCGTGGAAGAACGGGATGACGGTGACGGCCAGCGGCGGGAACTCCTGGTCCGGCTCCACGAGGACCGGCGCCGACGGCCGGTTCCAGTTCACGGGCGTTCCGACCGGGACCGTGACGCTGCGCGGGACGGCCGGCGACTTCGCCGGATCGTCGCGCAGCGTGATGAAGCAGGTCGAGATGCCTGAAGGCCAGCCGGTCGTCGAGACCGAGCTCGTCTTCGACCCGGGCTACGTCCTCTCGGGTCGCGTCAGCCGCGCCGGCGAGCCGCTTCCGAACGTCACGGTCGTCGCGAACCTGATCGGGGGAGGCGGCCGGCAGGCCTCCTCGCGGACGGACGACAGCGGTTCCTACCGGATGGAAGGGCTCGCCGAGGGGACGTACAGCGTCCTTGCCATGGCGGGCGTTCTCGGCGGGTCGACGCGGAGCCGAGAGGTGACCCTCAGCGGAGACCAGACGCTCGACATTTCGTTCCCTTCGGCGAAGCTTGGCGGAACGGTCGTCGACGCGCAGGGGAGCGAGCCGCTTCCGGATGCCGTCGTCCAGGTCACGCCGAGCGATCCCGGCGCATCGCCGTCCGGCGGGCGGATGCGAACCGCCACGACCGACAGCAGCGGCAGCTTTCTGATCACGGACCTCGACCCGCAGAGCTACACCGTGAGCGTCCAGAAGACCGACTACCTTTTCGAGAAGCGCGACGTCACCGCCGGAGAAGAGGGGACGGACGCGCTCACCTTCCAGCTGACCCGCGGCGAGGGGATCGGCGTTGTGGGCCGGGACGGGGCTTACGGCGTCCCGCTTCGCGGGCTGATGGTGCGCGTCCTCGACGGCTCCGGCTCGCCTGTCTTCACCGGCGCGATCAGCCTCGACGGGAGCGGCCGCGGCGAGATTCCGTCGCTGAAGCCGGGGGTTTACACGCTGACGGCGAGCGCCTCGGGCTACGCGGTGGCGACGATGCCCGGGATCAACGTCCCCGGCGCACCGGTTACGGTCTCGCTGACTCCCGGAGGAAGCGTGGAGATCCGCTCCGGACCGAAGACGCTCGCGCCGGGGACGGCACGCGCACAGGTGCTGACGGCGGCGGGCCAGCCGTATCCCCTCAGCCTCTTCAGCCCCGACGGGCAGGTCGCCATCTCCACCCCCGTCCGGCGGATCGACAACCTCGCGCCCGGCAGCTACGTCCTCGCGGTCTCCGGAGGCGCACAGCAGAGCTTCAGCGTGCAGGAGGGGGGGCTGACCGTCGTCGAGCTGCCGTAGGGAGGGCCTCCAGCGGGCCGCGGCGGCGCTCGTCTGGCGCCCCGCGGTCATAATCCCCCCGTGCAGCGGCGGGAAGATCCGCTGATTCACGCGATCGCCGCCGCCGAGCCGGTGGCGCGTCTTCGGGCGCGGCTCGAGGAGGGGGTCCTCGGGGCGCGGACGGGAGTCGTGTCGCTCGTCGGGGCGCCTCCCGGGCTTCTGCCGTACCTCCTCGAGGCCATCGGCGCCCCCACGGGGCTCCGGTTCGCCGCCGTCTTCGCCCACGAGCGCGACGCGCTCGCCTTCCGCCGCGATGCCGAGGCCGTCCTCGGCGCGCCGCGCGTCGCCTTCTTCCCGGCACCGTCCCTCACCCCCTATCAGGGGATCGCGCCTTCGCTCAAGGTGCGACGCGAGGAGTTCGGGACGCTCGCGCGGCTTCTCCTCGGCGAGGCCGATCTCCTCGTCGTCCCGGCGCGGGCTCTCTTCCGGATCCTCCCGCGGCCGGCCGACTTCGCCCGGCGCTGCTCCCGCCTTTCGACCGGGGACGCCGGCGCCCCGGCGCGGCTCGTGACGCCGCTCCTTGCCGAGGGATATCTCCGCGCCGACCTCGTGACGGAGTGCGGCGACGTGGCCGTCCGCGGCGGGCTCGTCGACGTCTTTCCCCCGCACCTCCCCGCGCCGGTCCGGATCGAGTTCGACGGCGACCGGGTCGCTTCGCTCCGGAGCTTCGACCCCGACACGCAGCGCTCGACGGGATCTCTCGCGGCCGTTCTTCTCCCCCCGATGGCTTCTGCGCCCGACACGGAAGGGACACGCGAGGCGGCCCGGCGCGTTCTCGACGCCTGCCGGCGCGCCGACGACGAGCCGGCCCTCCCCCGGGACCTTTCGCTCGCACGGAAGGACGACGGGCTGGAGGAGCTGCTTCCACTCCTCGCGGAGGGCGGAGAGGCGTCGCACGTTCTCGACCACGCCGGCTCGTTCGTCCTCGCCGTGGACGATCCCGAAGCCGTCCAGGGCGAACTCCGGGCCGCGGCCGACCTCCTCCGGCTCGACTACGAGAAGGCCCGCGCGTCGGGCAGGGTCGTCCCCGACCCGATCCGGCTCGCCGGCGATCCGGACGGTGTGGAGGAGACCGTGGCCCGGCGGACCCTTCTCGCCGTCGCGCCCGCAGTTCCCTCCGGCGACGTGATGGCTCTCGGCGCGGAGCCGGTCCTCTCGTTCGAGGACCGCCTCCCCGATGCGGCGAAGGAGATCGCCCGCGCCCGGCGGGAGGGGCTCGCCGTCGTCCTGGCGGCCCCCTCGAAGGGAGAGCGCGAGCACCTCGAGCGGCTCCTGTCCGAGTACGACGTGGACCACGCGGCCGGGGCCTTCTCGCCGCTCGCCCCGGGCTCCTGCCGGATCGTTGACGGCGGCCCCGTTTCCGGCTTCGCCTTCCGCCCGGGCGGGCTCCTCCTGCTGTCGGCGGCGGACCTCTTCGGCGAGCCGCGGGCCTGGGCGCCGAAGCGGAAGGCGGTTTCGGAGGCCTTTCTCTCGGACCTTCGTGACCTTCGCCCCGGCGACGTCGTCGTCCACCGCGACTACGGCCTCGGGACCTTCGCCGGACTCGTGACGATCGACGACGGGGGCGTCTCCCGGGAGATGGTCGATCTCCGTTACGCCGGCGACGCGAAGCTCCTCGTCCCGGTCGAGCGGCTCGACCTGATCCAGAAGTACTCGTCGGCGGGCGATGGGGCGCCGCCCCCCCTCGACCGTCTCGGCGGCGGAGGGTGGGCGCGGCGGACCGCGCGGGTCAGGAAGGCCGTCCGCGACCTGGCCGGCCAGCTCGTCAAGCTCTACGCACGGCGCGCGGCAGCGGCGGGGCACTCCTTCTCGAAGGACTCGCCGTGGCAGATGGAGTTCGAGGAGGCCTTCGAGTTCACGGAGACGCCGGATCAGGCCGCCGCGATCCGCGACGTGAAGCGAGACATGGAGTCGGCCCGGCCGATGGACAGGCTTCTCTGCGGCGACGTCGGCTACGGCAAGACCGAGGTCGCGATGCGGGCGATCTTCAAGTGCGTCCTCGACGGGAAGCAGGCCGCCTTTCTCGCGCCGACGACGATCCTCGCGGACCAGCATTTCCGGACGCTCAAGCGCCGCTTTGCGGCCTTCCCCGTCGCGATCGACGTCCTGTCGCGGTTCCGTTCTCCGGAGGAGATCCGCGGGGTTCTCGAGCGGCTCTCGGAGGGGACGCTCGACGTCGTCGTGGGGACGCACCGGCTCCTCTCGAAGGACGTGGCGTTCAAGGACCTCGGCCTCCTCGTCGTCGACGAGGAGCAGCGCTTCGGCGTGGCGCAGAAAGAGCGGATCAAAGAGCTGCGGACCAGCGTGGACGTCCTCTCGATGTCGGCCACGCCCATTCCCCGCTCCCTGCACCTCTCCCTCGCCGGGATCCGCGAGCTCTCGGTCATCGAGACGCCGCCGAAGGACCGCCTCGCCATCGCAACGCACGTGGTTCCCGTGAGCGACGAGGTCGTCCGGCAGGCCATCGCCGCCGAGATCGAGCGGGGCGGGCAGATCTACGTCGTCCACAACCGGATCGACAGCCTCGGCGCCTGGCGGGAGAAACTGGTCGAGCTGGCTCCCGGGGTGAAGGTCGTCGTGGCGCACGGGCAGATGTCCGAGCGGGAGCTGGAGCGCGCCATGAGGGCCTTCCTGACGCGTGCGGCCGACCTCCTGCTCGCCACGACGATCGTCGAGAACGGGCTCGACATTCCGTCGGCCAACACGATGATCGTGGACCGGGCCGACCTGTACGGCCTCGCGCAGCTCTACCAGCTCCGGGGGCGTGTCGGCCGCAGCGACAAGCCCGCCTCCTGCTGGCTGATGGTCCCGTCCGGCGCGCCGCTGACCGACGACGCCCGCAGGCGCCTCCGCGCCCTCCAGGAGTTCTCCGATCTCGGCGCCGGCTTCCGGATCGCCGCCAAGGACCTCGAGATTCGGGGCGCGGGCTCCCTCCTCGGGGCGGAGCAATCGGGTCACATCGAGGCGGTCGGCTTCGAGACGTACGTCCGGCTCCTCGAGGAGGCGATGGCGGAGGTCCGGGGCGAGCCGGCGCCGGAGGCGCGCGACGTCACGCTCCAGCTCGGCCTCCCGCTGGCCCTGCCCGCCTCCTGGATTCCGGACGAGAGCCTCCGGATGGCTCTTTACAAGAGGATCGCAGCCGCCGGGGACGCCACCGCGCTGGAGGCCGAGGCGGCGGCCGCCGTCGACCGGTACGGCGCGCCGCCGCCGGAGCTGGCGCGCCTCCTCGACGTCGCCCGGCTGCGGCTTCTCCTGAGGTCGCTCGGCGTCAAGGCCGTCCAGCGCCGGGGAGAGGAGCTGCACGCGACCCTCGAGAAGGAGCACCGGCTCGACCCGGACCGCGTTCTCTCGCTCCTCCGGAGAGGGGAGCTCGCTGCCGCGGGGCCGGACGCCTTTCGCCTCCCCCGGGCTTTCGCGGGCATCCCGCCGCAGGGCGGCGACGTCTGCGCGAGAACGGCAGAGCTTCTGGCATCGCTCGCCCGCCGGGAGGCCGCATGACCGCGCCGCGCGCCGCAGCGGCCTGTCTCGGCCTGCTCGCTCTCGCCACGTCCGGCTGCACGAAGCGGACGCCGCGCCCGGCGGCGAACCCGTCCGTGGTCGCCCTCGTCGGCGGCCAGCCGGTGATGTGGAAGGACGTGGCAGCCTATCTGAAGGGCGCGGCGGGCGACGAGCCGAAGGACGTCACACCGCGGGTTGCCTCCAGCCTGTTCGACCAGTACCTGGAGGAGCTTCTCCTCGAGCGGGCGGAAGAGGACGCCGTGCCTCCTCTCGCCGGCAGGACCCCCGCCGAGCGGCGCCGGGCGCTCATCTCCCGCCGGGCGGACCTGGAGGGAATCACGGAGGAGGATCTCCGGAGAGAGTACGCGGAGCATCCCGACCGCTTCTGGAAGCCGGCGCTCATCCGCGCGTCACAGCTCATGTTCCGGAGCCGTCCTGCGGCCGAGGCGGCCCTGAAGCGCCTTTCCGCGGGAGAAGCCTGGGGAGACGTGTCGCGGACGGCCAGCGTCGCCCCGAACGCGGCCAGCGGGGGATCGCTCGGGCTTCTCGCCCGGACCGATCTGCCGAGGGACTTCGAGAAGGTCCTCTGGGGGCTTCCGGCCGGGAAGACGACGGGAATCATCGCCGCGCCGCACGGCTTTCATATCTTCCGGGTGGACGAGCGGTTCGACGCGAAGGACATCCCGTTCGAGGAAGCCAGGCCCGCGCTACGCCTCGTGCTGGCTCAGGAGCGGAGCACGAAGGCAGCCGCCGACCTAGTCGCGGAGTCGCTCCGCCGCCATCCCGTCGCCATCATGGAGGAGCACCTTCCTTTCACGTACGTCGGCGTCTACCCGCGCTGGGTCCCGGCGCGCCGCTGAAGAGGTCCGGATTTCGCTACACTCGGCACCGTGGTGCCGCGCTCACCCGCGGGGCGGGCCGCCCCGATCCTCGTCGCGCTCCTCCCGTGGCTCCTCGGCGCCACGCCCGCGGCGTCCGTCGAGGTCGTGGAGCGGATCCTCGCCCACGTCAACTCGCGGATCATCACACAGAGCGCCTTCGAGGCGCGGTACGAGCAGGTCGTCCACGAGCAGGGGCCTCCGGGGAACGCCGCCCGCGCCGACGAGATGCGGAAGGCGCTTTTCAACACGCTCATCGACGAGGCGCTCATCGAGGACCGGGCACGCGACCTCGACCTGGTCACGAACGATAAGGAGATCGAGGACCAGATCCGCCGCCTCAAGGAAGAGAACAAGGTCACGACCGACGCGGAATTCGAAAAGGCGCTCCAGGCCTCGGGGCTGACGATCGAAAAGCTCCGCGACCAGCTCCGCAACGCAAGCACCGTGCAACGCGTCATCGGGCGCGAGGTGCAGAGCAAGGTCGACACCTCGGACGACGCGCTCCGCGCCGTCTACGAGCGGGAGAAGGAGAAGTACAGGATTCCGGAGAAGGTCCATCTCGCCGAGATCCTGATCTCGAGCGAGGCCGATCCGGAGGGGGCGCTTCGGCGCGTCAGCGGCGCCGTGGACGCCCTCAGGAACGGAGTGGCTTTCGACGAGGTCGTCCGTCGGTACTCCGATGGCGCGACGAAGGATCGCGGGGGCGATCTCGGATGGGTCAGCCGCGGCGAGCTCCTCCCCGAGATCGACAAAGTCGTCTTCGGCCTCTCCGTGAACTCCGTCTCGGAGCCGATCGCGACCAAGTTCGGCTGGCATCTCGTGAAGGTGATCGAGAAGTCCCCGGTCTCGTACAGGCCGTTCTCCGAGGTGAGGGCGGAGATCCTGAAGCACGAGCAGGAGACGCAGTTCCAGAAGAGGCTCGCGGAGTATGTCGAGAAGCTGAAGCGCGACGCCGTGATCCGTGTGGCGCCCGACGTGGCGTCCTATTACACGCCGCCGCCGGCCGAGCCGGCGACCGGGTCGCCGGCGTCCCCCGCGGCACCGGCCTCGGCCCTCGCGCCGACGGAGGCGCCGGGCAACGCCCCGCACGACGCGCCGGCCGGCACGCCGATAAGGAGCTCGACGAGTCTGGGCCTCGAGGTCACCCCGACGGTCGGGTACCGCTTCGGCGGCACGACCTCGCAGCTGGCCAACTCCGCCATCGACAGAATCGTCGTTCCCGCGTCCCTGAGCTGGGGCGCCTCGGTGGAGTACCGACTCTCCGATCACCTGAATCTGGAGCTGCTCTGGAGCCACCAGGACACGGAGCTCCGCGCCAATCTCACGGCCGCGGGGACCGGCGCCGACGAGAAGCTGTCGCACCTGAACATCGACACGTTCCAGGTCGGCGGAATGTGGCTCTCCGGGGATCCCGGAGGCAGAGCGCGGCTCTATCTCGACCTGCTTCTCGGGGCCACGATTCTGACCCCCTCGCCCGAGTTCTCGAAGGTGACGCGCTTCTCGGGGAGCTTCGGCGGCGGCATCAAGTACTACTTCGCCGACCACGTCGGAGCGCGGCTCGGGATCCGCTGGCTCCCCGTCTATCTGAACTCGAAGAGCACCGGCTACGGCACCTGCAGCCCCATCTACGGCTGCTACACCTACTACGGGTCGAACTTCCTGTCGCAGGGCGACGCGTACACCGGGCTCATCGTGGGGTTCTGAGGGGAAGGGCACCCTCCGCGAGCAGCTCCGCCCTCCATCGCGAGATGCCGGCCGAGGCGGCGAGTCGCTCGGGGCTCGACGGTTTCTCGACGAGGAGCGCGCGCGCGACGGCGGTCAGGACGGTCCGGGACGCGAGGACGACCGGGTCCAGGCCGAGCGTCTTCGCGGTCCGGTCACGTATCTCCTTCATTCTGAGGACCGCCTGCTCGAGCGCGGGGTCGGCGTCCGACGGGAAGTTGCGCCGCGGGCCGGGCCAGGCCTGTGGAGCCAGCCGCCGTGTGGCGTCCAGGGCGCGCCGGATCTCCGTCGCGAGGGGGCCGGGGAGCGACCGCGGCCCCGGAAAGAGCTTCAGGAGATCCCCTTCGCCCGCGGCCGCGAGCCGCGCCGCCGCGCGGAGGCGGTCGTTCGTCATGACGCGGAAGGGGGGCCGGTCGAGGTCCCTGGCCCGCGCTTCGCGAACCTCCCAGAGGGCCTTCGCGAAC
>JBLMYG010000130.1:0-5800 GCA_050258155.1 Acidithiobacillales bacterium | reverse complement strand
TCCAGCGCCAGCGTCATCTCCGCCGCCGCCTTCGCGATGCCCGGATCCGGGTCGGAGCAGAGGGCGATCACGGCCGGGCAGAAGCCGGGAAGGCCCTCGCGGGTCGTGTCGAGCGCCCGGTCGCGCACCCAGACGAAGGCGCCGTGGAAGTGCTCGACGAAGCGGCGCGCCACCGTCTCCGCCGGGGCGCCGTGGAGAAGGGAGAGGGCGCCGCCGCGCACGGCCGGCAGGCCGTCGGCGAGGAGCGGCACGATCTCGGGGGTGTGGTCCGACCTGGCCCCCTGGAGAAGACGGGCGAGCGCCGAGAAGGCAGCCCGCAGGACGCGGTCATCTCCCGTTCGGGCCATCTGGAGGAGGTCCGGGAAGCTCGCCTCGCTCGGATGGCGCTCGAGGACCGCGAGTGCCGCGAGGCGGATCTCGCTGTTCTCGTCCTGAAGGAGAGGCTGCGCGAGGCGGGCCGCGGCGGCCGAGCCGCCCGGCAGCTCGGTCTCGCTGACGAGCCGCAGCGCCCGCGTCCGGACGGCGGCCGACGGGGCCTGTATGGAGCGACGCGCCACCTCGAAGACGACGTCGCCCGGAAGGCCCATCGAAAGCTCCAGGGCGGCGAGCCGGCTGCGTTCGTCGCTCCGGCCCGCCAGGTCGAGAAGAACCGCCGGAAGGTCCGGACCGGCGAGGTCCTTGAGAAAGCGGAGGACGGCCCGGCGGGCCGCCTGGGAGCGGGTGCCGAGGAGAGCCGCGAGGGCGTGGTACGCCTCGCGGTCGCGCCGGCGCCGGAGGAGCGCGATCCCGGCGGAGCGGACCTCCGGGTTCGGGTCGAGCGCCGTCCAGACGGCCCATTCCGGCTCGGGATCGGGCAGCAGGAGAAAGCGCTCCAGAAGCTCCTTCCGCTGCGCGTCGGAGGTCCACCGGCGCTCGCGGAGCTGCGTCACCCACGGCGGCTCGCTGCGCCGTCCCTTCCGGAGCTTCTCGAGGACCACTCAGGACTCCGTGGCTATGGTAGCCGACGGCCTGCTCTGGGCCGGATCCGCCGCGAGAAGGGGAGCCGTTGTTACGAAAAGTGTCGGCCGGCGTGAGATCGCCGGTGGAGAGAAAAATGGGGCGCTGAAAGCAAGGCCTTGCCCGAGAGTCGCTTCCGGCGGAGAATCGGCGCACGGCACGAGACTCGCAAGGCGGGGACTAGGCAGGAAGATGTCGAAAGACCGTGCACGGGTGCGGAGCAAGAATGGGCGTGGCTTCACGCTCGTCGAGCTCCTTGCCGTTCTCGTGATCCTCGGCCTGACGCTGACGATCGCAGGCGTCCAGGTGATGCGGACGCTCAAGAGGAGCTTCCTCAGCTCGACGGTTCAGGGGATCCAGCTTCTCGCGTCCCGGGCCCAGCTCGAGGCGCAGCGGCGGAGTGCGACGACGTTCCTGAGGATCGGGCAGGTCGGGAGCGATCCGGTTACGGGCTTCACGCCCGTCGAGCTCTGGGCCGACGCCAACGGCAATGGCACCTTCGAGGCGGGTTCGGACCTCCTGATCCAGCAGATCCTCCTCGACCCGGCGCGGATCTCGCTCTCGACAGCGGACGCCAGCAAGATCCAGACGCTGAACTGGTCGAACGACGACGACACGCACGAGCGGCTCCTCGCCTGCGACACCTTCGGGCGGACGATGAACCCGGCCACCGGCCTCCAGCTCGCCGCCACCGCCACCCTCTCGATCACCCACACGGACATGGTGGCCGACAAGCTCCAGCCCCGCCTCAACGAACAGCTCCGGATCCCGCCGGCCTGGAGCGTCGAGATCGTGGAGGCGCGCTACTGAAGAGGATGAAGAAGCTCCTTTCGGCCCCCCACCCGACGCGCCGCCGGGGCTCGACCCTCATCGAGGTCCTCGTGGCGATGGCGATCCTGTCGATCATGGTGGCCGGCATCCTGCAGCTCTTCTCGCTGGCGCTCCTCGCCAGCTCGGGTGCGGCCGCGCGGACGGAGCTCCTCTTCAAGTGTCAGCAGGTCGTCGAGAACATCCGGTTCTGCTACGCGCTGACGCGCCGGAGCCCGGCCCTCCCCGTGCCGCCGGGGGCGGGGGTTCCCTCACCCATGGTCGCGGGAACCTATGACCTTCCCTACAAGAGCACGGACGCCGGATACGCCTACTGGGGCCCCGGCGGGGCCAACGTCATCGAGGAGGACTCGGGCGCGTTCAAGATCTCGTACACCATCGAGCGCTCCAGCGGCTCGGTGAACGCCCTCTGGATCGTCACCGTCACCGCTATCCCGACCGACGATCCGGCCGCCGCGCGGCGCTTCTTCGGGATCGGCCTCCGAGGCTTCAAGCGGGTGGACTATGTCGCGGCCTTCTGACGGCGTCCGCGGCTTCAGCCTCGCCGAGGCGATGGTCTCGCTGACCCTCCTCGTCCTCGTGATGGTGGTGGCGCTCACCCTCCTCTTCACGATGCGCTCCTTCGCCGAGAGGGTGCAATGGGTCATCGAGCCCCGGCAGGAGGCTCGCCGGGCCGTCGACTACCTCGCGCACTACCTCCAGGGGGCCACCGACGTCACGCTCGGGGCGCCAGACGCGATCGTGACGTACTACAACACGGACGGCACGAACCCGGCGAGCTGCGTGCAGGCCACTTATGACAACCTGACGGGAGCCGAGACGGGAAACTCGATCCTCGGCCCCGGGAGGACGGCCTTCGGCGACGCTGGCACCGACGTCATTTCGCTGATCCTGCCGACCGGGTCTCCAGCGAAATATGCCGTCACATATGTCGGATCGACTGTTTGGCCGGGCTATTCGCCGCCCACCCGGGACTTCCTCATCACCTACCGCGACGGGTGCGGCGCCGGGAACGACGATGCCGCGAACATGACCGCCTTCAAGAACCTGACCCGGGAGAACGGGACCGGACACAGCAACGCCCTCCTCCTCCTCCAGGACAACAACCTCTCCTGGCAGTACTTCAAGATCAACGCGTACGTCGCCTCGGACGCCACCTGTGAATGCTCGCTCGTGAACGGACCGAACATTCACGTCCAGGCGGACCCCGGCGCCGCTCCACCGGCGGGAACGATCGACCCGCCGGGGGGGCACACCGCGGCGTTCGCGGACCCGGTCTTCCTGGTCACGGGGCTCGACGCCTTCTCGTTCCGCGTCAGGACCGGCGCGAACGGCGTCCCGAACCTCGAGCAGAAGAACGGCCTCTTCGACCCGGCGACCGACAACCCGGGAGCCGCATTCGTCCAGATCATCGAGAACGTCGAGGACTTCCAGATCGCCTACCTCTATCCGGACGGCACCTTCTGGAACACCTCGGCACAGGCGATCGTGGGGCCGGGGGCGAACTGCCCCGCGTGCGTCGGCGGCGTCCCGCCCCAGGCGGGCCCCTCGGTGGCCGCGACCGCGCAAGACATCACGAACGTCATGGGCCTCCGGTTCAGCATCGTGGCGCGCTCGCGCCCCGTCACGTTCGGCATCCGGCAGATGTCGGGGGCACGGACCGGCGCGGCCGTCGGCTTCATCGACCGCCGCTTCCGGCCCGCCGTCGAGAATCGCGCGGGCGCGACGACCTACGACAACTTCGAGCACTACCGGGCCACGGTGACGGTCATGCTCAAGAACCGGATGCTGGGGAGCTGAGATTATGAAGCGTCGGACCGGCCGCGGCGGATCGCGAGGAAGCGCTCTCGTGACGGTCATCCTCGTCATCCTCGTCCTGACCGTCGTCGGCCTCGGGGTGGCGTACTTCGCCCAGATGGAGGAGGGACTCTCCGGGAACGCCCGGCTGCTGCGGTCGGCCTTCTATGTCGGGGAAGTCGGCCTCCGCAAGGGTGAGACGGTCATCAGCTCCCTCGTCGGGGCCAGCATCTCCGTCTCGACGATCCTGACATGCGCCGGCTGTTCACCTCCCCTCAACGTTCCGGGTGGAGGCTGGCAGGGGATCATCCTGAAGGCGACCGACCCCGAGGACTCGACGCTGAAGGAGTTCGTGAACATCCCCGTCCCGGTCCCTGCGGGTGTCGGCGTCTTCGACCGCGGGACCTATTCGCTCTACGTCCGGAACAACCCCGAAGATCCGGCCGGGCAGACCAACGACTCTGACAATGTCGTTCTCCTGATCTCGGTCGGTCAGGTCCGGGGCGCCGGGGGGCGGATCTTCACGAAGATCCTCGAAGAGCAGCTCGCGGCGGGGACGTTCGGGGCGCCGGCTTTTAGCCAGTACCTCTCGAACGCCGGCGGGACGAGCTCCGGGGCCAAGAACAAATGAGGGCGGGACTGTTACGTTTCGTGCCGGGTCGTCCCGGCAGTTCCGGCGAGACGTCGCCAGTTCTTTTATTCAAGCCATTCCATCTCGACGGTTTGCGGATGGTCGTGCCGTCGCGGCACGAGCCTCGCAGAGATTGCTGTGGTTTCGTGATGCGCAGCCTCCGAGCAGGTCGGCGTCCTCCGGGAAAGGGAATGAAGACGCAGTGAAAAGCGCGCGCCACGGTTTCGCCCTCCCCCCGATCGTGAGGAAGGGCCTCGCGGTGGCGATGGGGCTGCTCCTCGTCCTCGGAAGCGAGGGGGTCGCCTTCGCCTACACCGAGGGTTACGACCCGCTCCGGCAGATCACCCAGCAGATCCTTCGGCCGAACCTGATGATCGTGCAGGACCGGAGCGGCTCGATGCGCTGGGACGTCTACGGGAACGAGCTGTTCGAAGGGGACGACTCCGTCGGGCGCCTCATCTGGTACGGAGGCATCTGTCTCGGCCCCAACCCGGGGCCGCCGCCGACGCCGACGGCGACGCCGACGGAAACCCCCACCTCGACGCCGACGGTCACGCCGACGGCGACCGAGACGCCAACATCGACAGCCACGCCGACCGTGACGCCGACCTCGACGGAGACCCCGACGGCCACGCCGACGGGGACGCCGACGGAAACGCCGACGGGGACGCCGACCTCGACGCCGACGGGGACTCCGACCGCCACGCCGAGCTTCACCCCCTCGAGCTCGCCGACGGTGACGCCGACCTCCACGCCGTCGCGCACACCGACGATCACGCCGACGGTAACGCCGACCTTCACGCCGTCGATCACGCCGACGATAACCCAGACGTTCACGCCGTCCCTGACGCCGACGATCACGCCGACGCCGACGATCACGCCGACGTTCACCATCACGTCGACGCCGTCGATCACGCCGACGCGGACCCCGACGCGGACTCGGACGGCGACGCGGACGCCGACGAACACCCCGACCCCGACGCGGACGCCGACGAACACCCCGACTCCGACGGGGACGCCGACGCCGACGAGGACTCCGACGGTGACGCCGACACCGACGAGCACGCCGACGCGGACGCCGACCGGCACGGCTACGGTGACGCCGACGATTACGCGGACCTTCACGCCATCGTCGACGCCGACGGTGACGCGAACGCCGACAGTGACTCCGACCCGGACGCCGACCCGGACGCCGACGTTGACCCCGACGATTACGCGGACCTTCACGCCATCGTCGACACCGACACAGACGCCGACGCCGACGGTGACGCCGACGGTGACGCCGACCTATACGCCGTCGCTCACGCCGACGGTGACACCGACCTCCACGCCGTCGCGGACGCCGACGCGGACGCCGACGCCGACGCTGACGCCGACCGTCACGCCGACCCGGACGCCGACATGGACGCCAACGGCGACGCCGTCGTTGACGCCGACCTCGACGCCGACCATGACGCCGACGGCGACGCCGTCGTTTACGCCGACCTCCACGCCGACCGTGACGCCCACGAACACGCCCGGAAAGCCCGGAACGTGGTTCGAGGCGCC
>JBLMYG010000129.1:0-6183 GCA_050258155.1 Acidithiobacillales bacterium | reverse complement strand
ACCCGGGCGTCGTCGCCCCCGTAAAGGCCGAGGACCGGTGCGCCGATCTTCGCGTAGTCGGCCGCGTTTTCGGGAGACGTGCCGTAGTAGACGACGGCCGCGTCGAGCCTCGGCTGGTGGACGGCGTACGCGAAGCTCGTGGTGCCGCCCCAGCAGAAGCCGATGGAGCCGACCTTGCCGCTGGCCGCCGGGATCTTCAGCGCGTAGTCACGGACCGCGTCGAGGCGGGCGGCCGCCGCCTCGGGGGTGAGGTTCCGGATCACCTTCGTCACGTCCTCGCCGAGCGCATCGGTCCCTCCTCCCTTCGGACCCATGCCCGAGAGGAGATCCGGCGCGAGCGCGATGAAGCCCTCCTTCGCGAGCTGGTCGGCCACCCCCCGGACCCAGTCGGTCAGGCCGAAGATCTCGTGGATGACGATGACCGCTCCCGCCTTCGCCTTCGTCTCGGGGTAGACCACCCATGTGACGAGCTTCCCGCCGCCAGGAAGCTGGAGGTCGACCCACTCGCCGTGGCGCGGCGAGGCCGCGAGCGCCGCCTTCGCGTGCTCTGCATCGGGCGGAAGCCCGGCGCTCCGGGCCGCGGGGGCCACCGCGAGGGCGACGAGGGCGAGAACGGCCGGACCTGTCGGTCCTCTCTTCATGGCGTCGCTCCGTCCTTCAGTCCCGCTGCCGGCTGTCGTAGCTCCGGCAGAGGTAGTGGATGCCGACCATCATGACCGCCTCCCATGCCTTCTCGACCTCCGGGCTGAACTCCGGATCGCACTCCTTCACCGTCGCGAGCAGGCTGTCGAGCCAGAGATCGTAGAGCTTCGCGCCGATGTCGAGCTGCCCCGCGCCGTGGTGCTCGGCGACCTCCCGGAGGTACGCGTCCGGCCCCCGCGCCTCGTTCTCGGCGGCCAGGAGAAGGTGGTGCAGCGAGGCGCGGAGGGCCCGCTTCTGCCGGACGAAGTCGGTCGTCGCGAACTTGGCCCGGACCTCCGGCGAGGAGGCGAGGAAACGCTCGTAGAAGCGGTCGAGGAAGTCCCACCGCGCCTCGCACCTCAGGAGGCTCCGGTCGAAGATGTCGAGCGTCGCGCGGTCCATCAGCCTCCTCCGGATTATAGGACTCGTGAGACGGCGTCTCAGGATTTGGGCGGGAGATTCCGCAGCATCCTTTCCACGATGTGGCGGAGCTGCGCCTGGTCCATCTCCCCCTTGACGCCGGTCAGACCGAGAACGGCCGACGTCACGCCACGGTAGAGGACCTTCCGGCTCTTCGCGCCGACGACGTCGATGACGAGCGTCCCTTTCTTGTAGTCCGTCGTGTATCCGTAGACGGCCCCCCCGCTCCCACCGACCCACCACGGCCCCCAGAACTCCCAACCGACGGTCGTGTAGCCCCATCGGACCGCATCGACCTTCCCGCTGTCGCTGACGAAGACCGCGACGAGCAGGTCGGCCCGGTCCTTGGAGGCGGGGGCATAGCCCTTCGCTTCGAGAGTCCGGGCGACCTCGGGAGCGATCCGGTTCTCTAGGAACTCCATCCCCGCCTCCGTCCGGATGCCGACCCCCTCCGGCGCCGTCATGAGGAAGAAGCTGCTGTCACCGGCGAGCGAAGCCCCGGGGCCGAGCTTCCCGTCGACCTTGGGAGCGCTCGAGCAGGCCGCGAACGCAAGGCCCGCGAAAAGGGGCAGAAGGCGGGAGGTTCTCATGCCGCGGATCGTCTCACGGCCTTCCCGTCAGTCGCGCGAGGCGTCCCATTCGTCGTCGTCCTCGTCCTCGTGCTTCGCCTCGGGCCGCTTCTCCTCCGGCTCGACCACGGTCATCAGCCGGGTCAGGCCCTTCGCCTCGAGCGTTTCGTTGAAGGCCGGGACCGTCTTCGCATAGAGCTCCTCGAAGTCCCGCCGGACCTCCCCGAGCCGGCCTGACAAGAGCTTGTAGACCTCGAGCTCGGCCGCGGTCGGCGCGAAGTCGGCGTTCCCTGAAACGTCGCCACCTCCCGAGCCGGACTCGGCCTGGAGCCAGACGAGCTTCAGATAGAGCCTCAGGGGGCCGCGGAACGACTTGACGTCGGCCTCGGCCAGCGTCGGCTGGAGGAGGCGGTCCTCGACGGCCCGGACACTCTTCTCGAAGGCGTCGACCGGCGGGAGCTCGCCGGACGAGGCCTCCGCCGCCTTCATCATCGTCCGGAGCTCCTCGACCTGCTTCAGCGTCCACTCGAGCTGGTTGATCATCCGGGCCGCGTCGTCGATGTCCCGGTAGAGGGCGAGGGACAGCTTCGTGGCGGCCTCGATGTCCGCGAGGGTGCCCGCCGAATTCGGGTCCTTCCTGACCTCGAGCTCTCGGGTCAGCTCGTTTCCGGCTGCGGAGAGCTTCACGGTGTAAGTCCCCGGCGGAACGAGCGGCCCCTTCTTCGGCGTGGAGATGCCGTAATAGAAGACCGCGCGGGCTTCCTTCCCGCGGAAGCGTTTCTCTTCCCAGACGTGCGGGTTCCCAGCGGGTGTCGTCCGGAGCCGGACCTCGACCGTCGGCTCGTACCGGAGGTCCCACGCCACGCGGTTCAGCCCGGCCTTGCCGCTCCCCTTCAGCGTCCGGACTTTCTTCCCCGCCGTGTCGAAGATCGTGATCTCGACGGGCGGCTTCGCGGCCGCGCTCTCGCCCTCGCCGGGGGCCTTCTCTCCGGCGGCTTCCTTCACCGGCTCCTTCAGCCAGTAGTTGATGATCGCCCCGTCGGGCGGGTTCTTCCCCCGCGCGGTCCCCGGCGGAGCGAGGTTGGGCTGCGAGACCGGTCGGAAACGGTAGGCGGGGCGCGGCTCGAAGAGATGGACGGCGGAGTCCCGGACGGCGCTCGTCAGCTGCTCGAGCGGGGTGACGTCGTCGAGGACCCAGAAGCCCCGGCCGTACGTCGCGACGACGAGGTCGTGAAACTGCTCCTGAACGGTGAGCCAGTAGGCCGGTGCGTGCGGCAGCTTGCTCTGGAGCGGCTCCCAGCTCCGCCCGTCGTCGAACGAAACGTAGATCGCGTTCTCCGTCCCGGCGTAGAGAAGACCCTTCCGGTACGGGTCCTCGGTCACGACGTGGACGTAGCTGAGCGGGCTCTTCGGGATGCTGCCGCTGATCGACGTCCAGCTCTTCCCGTAATCCGTCGTCTTGTAGATGAACGAGTCGCGATTGTCGAGCTGGTGGAAGTCGACAGAGACATAGCAGGTCCCGGCGTCGAAGCGCGACGGAAAGACGCTCCCGATCGTTCCCTTCGGCGGCAGCCCCCTGATGTTCGGCGTGACGTTCGTCCAGTGCCCGCCTCCGTCGCGCGTCACCTGAACGAGGCCGTCGTTCGTCCCGGCCCAGATGAGCCCCTTCTCGACCGGTGACTCGGCGATCGAGAAGACGGTGCCGGCGTACTCGACCGAGAGGTTGTCGACCGTCAGGCCTCCCGAGTCCCCCATCATCGAGCGGTCGTTCAGAGTCAGGTCGGGGCTGATCGTCCTCCACGTCTGGCCGCCATCCGACGTGGCGTGGACGAACTGGCTCCCGACGTAGACCGTGTTGTGGTCGTGCGGCGAGATGGCGATCGGATAGGTCCAGTTCATCCGCAGCTTGATCTCGCCCGCGCTGGCCCCCATCGTCCGCTCCGGCCAGACGCTGACCGTCCGGGCCATTCCGGTCTTCGCGTCGAACCGCTCGACGACGCCGGCGTAGCAGCCGCCCCAGACGATGTCCGCGTCGACGGGATCGGGCGCGGCCCACCCGGTCTCGCACCCGCCCGTCGTCGTCCAGAGGGCGGGGGGAATGCCCCAGCCCCCCGGGTTCCGGCTCGGTCCCCGCATCGAGCCGTCGTCCTGCATCTGGCCGTAGACGCGGTACGGGATCCGGTTGTCCGTGGCGACGTGGTACATCTGCCCGATCGGGAGGCGGACGAAGCTCCACTGCCTCCCGCGCGTCGTCGAGATCTGAACGCCGCCGTCGTTCCCGATCATCATCCGGGACGGGTCCTTCGGGTCGGCCCACATGTCGTGGTTGTCGCCTCCCCAGCGGACCTCCTGGGTCGTCTCGCCGGCGTCGTACGTCACCTCCATGCCGTTCGACGGAAAGTAGACCTCGCGGTCGTTGTCGGGCATGACGAGCATCCGCGTGTAGTAGTGCGGGCGCTCGTTCAGGAGGCGGCTCTGGTTCACGAGCTTCCACTCCCTGCCGCCGTCGTCCGACCGCCAGAGCGAGCCGCGCTGGCCCGTCTCGATCAGCGCGTAGACCCGCTGCGGGTTCGACGCCGCGACCGCGACGGCGATTTTCCCGAGGGGCGGCGCCGGAAGGCCGTGGCCGGTCAGCCGGGACCATCTCGTCCCGCCGTCGCGCGACACGAAGATG
Source organism: Acidithiobacillales bacterium (assembly GCA_050258155.1). GTDB lineage: Bacteria > Acidobacteriota > Thermoanaerobaculia > UBA5066 > UBA5066 > DAOMFB01. Next base: position 1,839 of record JBLMYG010000129.1, on the reverse strand, counting down.
CCGCTCCCCGGGCCGCCGCTCTTCCGCCCCCACGTCTTGATGTCGATCTGCCACGCGCCGGCGAAGAGGATCCGCGGGTTCGTCGGGTCCATCGCGAGGTCGGAGATTCCGGTGGTCTCGTCCACGAAGAGGACCCGCTCCCACGTCTTCCCCCCGTCCACCGTCCGGTAGACGCCGCGCTCCGGCTGCGGCCCGTAGCAGGTGCCGAGCGCCGCGACGAAGGCGACGTCGGGGCTGCGCGGGTCGACGACGATGCGGCCGATCCGTCCCGTCTTCTCGAGGCCGAGGTGGGTCCAGGTCTTCCCTCCGTCCGTCGAGCGGTAGACACCGTTCCCGAGCGAGACGTTGCTCCGGATGAACGTTTCACCGGTCCCGACCCAGACGACGTTCGGGTCTGAGGGGGCGATCGCGATGGCGCCGATCGACTGCGCGGGCTGGCCGTCGAAGACAGGCTTCCAGTGGACGCCGCCGTCGGTCGACTTCCAGACGCCCCCCGACGCTCCCCCCGCGTAGTCCGTGTTCGGGTCGCCCGGCACCCCGGCCACGGCGCTGACACGGTTTCCGGGCGGCCCGATGAACCGGTACTCGAGGGCCGAGAAAGGATCGGCGGCCTTCGAAGCCGCCTCCGGGCTCTTCGGCTCACCCGCCGCGGCGCACACGGAAGAACCCGCTCCCATCAGGAGTGCCAGCGACAGCGTTGCGGTCGTCGCACGGACGAATGTCACGGCGTCTTCACCTTTCATGGAAACTCTCCCCGGGGGTCTCTTAGTGCTTGGACGTCCTGTCGATGAAGTCCGCCACGTCCGCCTTGAACTGCTTCAACGAGGCTTCGTGGACGTACATCATGTGACCGGCCGGGTAGTACCTCATCTCGACGTGGCTCTGAAGATTCTTCTCCAGTCCGAGGTGCGACACCATGTACTCGGTCGCGAGGAACGGCGTCGCGAGGTCGAAGTATCCGTTCAGGACGAGGACACGGAGGTCCGGGCTGTACTTGAGGGCGTGGGCCAGGTCGAGCCCCGTATTCGGCAGGGTCGGCCAGGTGAAGAACTGCGGCGGACCGGGCACCTTGTGCTTCGGGTTCCACGCTCTCGCGATGTCGAAGTTCGTGATGACGTACGTCCGCGCCGTCGGGAACTTCAGATCCTCGTGGTAGTAGTTCAGAAACGCCGCGGTGTAGGCCGCACTGATGGCCGCACTCTGCGGGTCGTACGACGCCTCGGCCGCCATGACGTCGAGCGAGGGCCCGGTGAAGCGCGAGTCGAGACGCCCGACGGTCTCGCGGTGCTGTCGGAGGAGCTCCTGCGTGTACTCGCCTTCCTTGATCCGGAGATTCGCCCTGTCGATGTACTCTTCGGAGAGGCCCGTGACCTCGTGGAGCTTCTTCACGACGGCTGCGCGCTCCGCTTCGCCGAGGGCGTCGCCCTTCATGAGCGCGGCCGTGTAAGGGCCTAGAGCGTATGCCCGAACCTCGTCGAGGAAGGGCTCGAGCTTCTCGGGCCGGCTCGGGAGGAAGAGCGGGAAGGGGCGGTCGTTACCCGGGAGGTTGAAGATCGCCTCGAGGTCGAGGGCGACCGAGACGAGGACGACGCCGTTGAACGACATCCCGAACCGCGTCTCGAGGGTGTCGACGACGCCGGCCGACCGGGTCGTTCCGTAGCTCTCGCCGAGGAGGTACTTGGGCGAGTTCCAGCGGCCGTTCTCCTCGACGTACTGCTTGATGAAGCGCGACACCGAGTCGATGTCGGGGTCGACGCCCCAGAAGTCCTTGTCTTTCGCCTCCCCGACGGCCCGCGAGACCCCGGTCCCGACGGGGTCGATCATGACGAGGTCCGTCCT
>JBLMYG010000128.1:0-3615 GCA_050258155.1 Acidithiobacillales bacterium | reverse complement strand
CGCTGCATGAGAATCCCCGAGGAAGGGATTCCGATGGCGCAGCAAAGAGATTTAGTATCAGGAGGTTACAGAAATGCTCGTGCGTTGGAATGATCCATTCCGTGATCTTCAGAGAGTCCAGGACCAGATGAACCGCCTCCTCGACACGGCCTTTACGGCGACCGGCCGCCCGGCCGGGCAGGAAAGCGCCACCTCCCTGTGGGCTCCTCCCGTGGACATCGTGGAGAGTCCCGAGAAGTTGACCTTCCGTGTGGAGGTTCCGGGATTCAGGCACGAGGATCTCCGCCTTTCGGTCGAGGGAGGCACTCTGTCACTGGAAGGCGAAAGGAAGTTCGAGGAGGAGACGAAGGAGAAGAGCTACCACCGCGTCGAGCGTTCCTACGGACGCTTCTTCCGCTCCTTCGCGCTTCCCGCCAACATCGATCCGACCCTGGTCAAGGCGAACCTTTCGGACGGCGTCCTGACGATCGACCTCCCGAAGAGGGAGGAGGCGCGGCCGAAGCAGATCCCGATCGGATCGGACGGCCCGAAGAGGATCGAGTCGAAAGATAAGGCCGCGTAAGGGGCCTCTTCCGTCCGGGTCTCGTCGGCGGGCGGCGCGGCATCGCGTCGCCCGCTGCATGTCCTGGAGCGCAGATCGTCGACGTGGCGGATCTTCTGAACCAAGATCGGGCCTCGATGCCGCTCCTCGCAGTCCTCGTCCGGACGCATAGCCCCGGGAACCTCGGCACCGCCGCCCGCGCGGCAAAGAACTTCGGGGCGGAGCTGGCGCTCATCGACCCGAAGACCGACCCGCTCCATCCCGACGCCGTGGCTTACGCTTCCGGCGCCGAAGATTCTCTGAGAAAGAAAGATCTCGGGACGAGCTGGCGTGCGCTGCGGGAAAGCGTCTCGCTCGTCGTGGGGCTGTCTTCTCTTAGAGGAAGAAACACCAGAGGCCTGCCGCCCGCGACGAGCTTCGCTTCGATCCGACGGGACCAGCGTGCCGGGCGGCGCATTGCTCTCGTTTTCGGTCCCGAGCGGTCGGGCCTTTCGACGGAGGAGATGCGGGAGTGCGATGCCCGAATCCGGATTCCGACGTCGCCGGAATTCCCAAGCCTGAATCTCGCTCAGGCCGTCGCGATTGCACTCGCTCTTTCTCTTCCTTTCGAAGAACCGCGCCGAAGGCGCGGAAACGGCCCATCGTCCGAGACGCCGGCGACATCAAAGGAGATGGCCCGGCTGAGGGAGGCGTTCCGCACGGCTCTCGATTCCGCCGGTTACGCCGGCCCGGGCCGGAACGTGCATGTCGTCGCCGAGCTGGAATCGTCGCTCTTGAGATCGCGTCTCACCCGGCGCGAGGTGGAGCTCTGGCTGGGGGCGATCGCGGCGCTGACGAGGCGCACGGGCTGACTACCTGCAGAAGACCCGGTAGTCCATGTCGCCGAAGGGGAGGATCGTGTCGGCGTCCTCGAGGAGGGCGAGGTAGCTCTCCTCGATCCGTCCCGCGGCGACCTGACGCATCAGCTCCTTTGCCCGGTCGATGTGCCGGATGATCCTCAGCTCCGAATAGCGGACGGCCTGTCCCGTCGAGATCAGGAATCCCCAGTCGGAGGCCCCGCCGAGGAAGAGCTCACGCGCCGCCTGGTTCAGGGCGCGCCGTACGAGCGGGTCGGGCTCCTCCCGGTGCTCCGTCGCGAGATCGGCCATCCGGCCGCAGAGCCGGTAGAGGTGCCGGAAGACCCAGACGTTCGGCTGGTAGGCACGCTCCTCGACCCAGGTCTGGAAGTAGTCGCTCTTCCCCCACGAGCCGGCATTGGGGACGAGCCGCTGGTGGGCCGGCTGCTCGGCGAGATACTCGCCGGGGGTGACGGGACGGACCTCGGCCTGGTCGTAGAGCATCTTCCGGAAGACCGACTCGAGGAACGCGGGGCCTTCTTCCCACCAGTGCCCGAAGAGCTCGGCGTCGTAGGCCGAGACGCGGCACCCTTTTCGCCCGCCGCTCTCCGAGAGATCGTGGTTGGCCTGTGCCCCCCGCTCGAAGACGAACTGCCCGGCCTGCTGGTGGACCGTCTCCTCGGCCCACGCCGGGACGTAGTACGCCTTCTGGCCGAGGTCGATCTTCTTCTCCGTGATCCGGTAGTACTTGATCCCCGTGTTGCGCCGGACGTTGGCCGCGCGAAAGTAGGCCGGAAGGTAGTCCCAGTCGGCCTCGTAGCCGAGGTCGCGGTACCACTCCTTGTAGTTCGGGTGGCCGGGATACCCAGTCTCCCGCGACCAGATCCGGTCCCGGGTGGCCGGGTCGATCGGAAAGGCCGCGAGGCCGGCCGGCGTGATGACCGGCTCCGAGGCGCCGAAGAAGGGACGCGTGTCCCCCTCGAGGACCGCCTTGTCGTTCAGGAGGAACCACAGGATCCCCTCGGCTCCGAGCGCCTCGTCGAGGCCCGGGGTGAACGCGTTCTCGGAGAGCCACAGCCCGCGTGGCCGTCGGCCGAAGACCCGCTCGTACTGGCGGCAGGCGGCCTGGACCTGCCCTCGGACCGTCTCGGGAAAGTGCCGGAAGAGCGGCAGGATCATGTGTGTGGCGGGACAGGTGATCACCTCGAGCTTTCCGGCGTCCTGGAAGTCGCGGTAGCCGCGCGTCAGGTCTCCGGAGTAGGCCTCGAAGACCTCCTTGGCCGCCTGGAAGCGGTGCACCGTCTGCCACGCTGTGTCGTGCCACGGCTTGCCGAAGGAGCCCTCCGCCTCCCGACGGGCGAGGGCGAGACAGGTGTCGATGTGTCGCGCCGCCCGCATTTTCAGGAGGGGGTCCTGCATCATCGAAAGGAGTGGCGGCGACAGGCTCACCGTGAGCCGGAAGTCGACGCGGTCGCGCGCCAGCCGCCAGAGCATGTGGAGAAGCTGCGTGTAGACGGAGGCGACGGCCTCGAAGAACCACTGCTCCTCCAGCGAGACGTCGTACTCGGGATGGCGGACGAAGGGAAGGTGCTGGTGAAGGACGAGCGCCCAGCATCCCTTCTCCTCGGGAGCGGCGTGCGTCCGCCTCTTCCAGTAGAGGTACTGGTTGTACCGCCAGTCGGGCGCGGCGACCGGGAGCTCCACGTCGCCGGAGGGGACAGACACCGAGCCCCACGCCACATATCGCTCCGCCGTCTCGGCCTGCTCGCGGGGGGAGAAGACCGTATTCGAGCGGGCGACCTTCTCGAAAAAGGTCGTCCCCCGGGCCCGGTAGCCGAGCTCGGCCACCCAGCTCCTCCCCGGCTCGACCGCCACCCAGTAGGCCACCTTGTCGTTCAGGAAGTCGTCCACCTCGAAATAGGAGTTCGCGTTGAATCCGTCGAAGTCGATTCCCGTGACGTCGCAGACGCGGAGAATGAGGTGGTTGGCCTCGAGGAAGCCGGGACCGAAGCGCCCCTCCATCTCCTCGCGCATCCCCTGTCCGACCTCCCAGAAGACGTAGAGCTGCCGAGGCGAGGACGGGACGAGGTAGAGATACGTCTCGTTGTAGTAATTGGTCAGGAACGGAATCCCGGTCAGAGGCGTCCAGCGCGGATCGGTGAGCCCTGCCGCCTTCGCCGCCGCCAGCGCCTCCTCCGTCTCCGCCGACGGGTGGTCGACGGGAGCGTGTCCGTCGAA
>JBLMYG010000127.1:0-7198 GCA_050258155.1 Acidithiobacillales bacterium | reverse complement strand
AGGCGATCTCGGCCGGACCGAGGATCGTGGCCGCGACCGGATAGAGGATCGACGCCGCCAGCGGTCGCGTCAGAACCGAAAAGGAGGGGAGCCAGGCGCCGCTCTCGAAGTTCGCAACCACCTCCTCGACGTCGTGGCTTCGCCCGTCGGGCTGCCCCTTCAGCCGAAGCCCCTTCTCCTCCTCGCGAAGGGCGAAGCGCTCGCCTCCGACAATGGCAAAGAGCGGCAGAGCTTCGGGTTCGTTCGTCACCTGAAGGGGATGACCGGCCGCCTCGAGCGTCGCGTTCCGCTCGGCCAGAAGACGCCGGACCGTCTCGTGCTCGCGGACGAGGCGAGAGGCGAGAGGCACGAGGTCGGGCTTGTCGGCGATGCGCGCTCCGTCGGCGAACCGGAGGGACGGCTCCGACGCCAGCCAGCCGAGCGTCGCAACGAAGGCTTCGCCGTAAGTTCGTCCCGCATGGAACGAGAGAAGGGCCGACCGGGCCTCCGCGTCGGCCACCGGGAGGCTGGCCGCGGCCCGTTCGAGGAGCGTCGCTACGTCGGCCTCGATCGTCAGGCCGCCCACCGGCTTCCGGTTCGTGCGGAGCGGTTCCGGATCGGGGCCGGCGTCGTCGGGCCCCGCGTCGCCGGGAAGAAGAAAGCGGGTCACCTCGACGAGATCGTGGTCCTCGGACGCGCACCAGAAGAGCGGCGCCAGCGGCAGGTCCGGCGCGGCGACCTCCTTCGAGAGCTGAACGGCCATGAGCGCCTTCACGAGCGTCAGGAGCGGGCCGCCGAAGAGGCCGACCTGCTGGCCGGCGGTGATTCCGGCCGTCCGGCCGGCGGCCAGGTCCGCGAGGAGAGGATCGGGGCCCGACGCCGCCCGGGGCCGAAAGGAGGCCAGGACCTCCCGGGCGCGGGTCGTGATCGCCGCGGCGTCCCAGCGGTCGGGAAGAAACTCCGACACGTCCGGGGTCCCCGCGGCGAGACCCTTCGCGAGGGCCGGCATTCCGGGAAGCCTCTCCACCGGGACGGTCACGGCGACCTCAGGCGGCGTCAACGCCGGCCATCATAGGGGGAAACAGGAAGCGGGCCCCGCACGCGCGGGGCCCTTTCCCGGTAGGAGGAGAGGAGGTCTCCAGGGGCGTCCGGTACGGGCGTCACCGGGGCGCCCCATGAAACAGTAAAAGCAAGCGGCGTGCCGCCGGCTGTCAGCTTCCGGAGACGAGCTTCAGGCGGGTTTCGGCGAAGGCGGCGTCGGCATTGACGGCGTCGAGCTCCTCCTCGGAGGTGACGCTCGCCCGCCGCCCTTCGGCCGCCTCCTTCTCCCGGGCCGCCGCCCCAGCGTCGATCGTCTCCTTCGTCGCGGCCGCGTCGGCAAGGATCCGGACGACATCGTTCGCGATTTCGGCGAATCCCCCGCGAACCGCCACCGCTCCCCGGGAGGGGCCGTCCTTCCAGGAGACCGTCCCGATGCCGAGGAGGGTGATGAGGGGCGTGTGGGACGGCAGGATCCCCAGCTCGCCCCGATCGCCCGGAAGCGTCACCTCGCTGCACGTCACCTTGTCGAGGATCGCACGCTCGGGCGTGACGAGCGTCAGGGTCAGCTTGCCGACCGTCACCTCAGGCCTCGCCCGCCTTCTTCAGTTTCTCGAACTTCTCGTAGACGTCGTCGATCATTCCCACATTGAAGAAAGCCTGCTCGGGGATCTCGTCGTGCTTGCCGTCCACGATCTCCTTGAAGGAGCGGATGGTGTCGGCGATCTTCACGTACTTGCCCTCGAGGCCGGTGAACTGCTCCGCCACGTGGAACGGCTGCCCGAGGAATTTCTGGATCTTCCGGGCCCTCGACACGATGAGCCTGTCGTCTTCGGAGAGCTCGTCGATGCCGAGGATCGCGATGATGTCCTGGAGGTCCTTGTACTTCTGAAGGATCTGCTGGACGGCGCGCGCGACGGTGTAATGCTCGACGCCCACGATCATCGGGGAGAGGATCTTGGAGGTCGAAGCGAGGGGGTCGACGGCGGGGTAGATTCCGAGCTCGACGATTTGCCGCGAGAGGACGGTCGTGGCGTCGAGGTGGGCGAAGGCTGTGGCCGGGGCCGGGTCCGTCAGGTCGTCGGCGGGGACGTAGATGGCCTGCACGGACGTGATGGAGCCCTTCTTCGTCGAGGTGATTCGCTCCTGAAGCTCCCCCATCTCGGTGGCCAGGTTCGGCTGGTAGCCAACGGCCGACGGCATCCGGCCGAGGAGGGCAGAGACCTCGGAGCCCGCCTGCGTGAAGCGGAAGATGTTGTCGATGAACAGGAGGACGTCCTTCCCTTCCACGTCGCGGAAGTATTCGGCTACGGTGAGGCCGGAAAGGCCGACGCGGAGCCGCGCCCCGGGAGGCTCGGTCATCTGGCCGTAAATGAGCGAGCACTTCGACTTCTTCCAGTCCTTCGGGTCGATGACGCCCGACTCCTGCATCTCGAGCCAGAGGTCGTTCCCCTCGCGGGTCCGCTCTCCGACGCCCGAGAAGACCGAGTAGCCCCCCGCCGCCTTCGCGACGTTGTTGATCAGCTCCATGATGAGAACCGTCTTGCCGACGCCGGCGCCGCCGAAGAGGCCGGTCTTGCCGCCGCGGGTGTAGGGCTCCAGAAGATCGACGACCTTGATCCCCGTCTCGAACATCTCGACGGTCGTCGACTGGTCCTCGTACGGGGGCGCTTCCCGGTGGATCGGCCAGCGCTCCTTCGTCGTGACCGGGCCGAGGTTGTCCACCGGCTCGCCAATGACGTTCAGGATCCGACCGAGCGTTTCCGGGCCGACCGGCACGGAGATCGGCTCTCCGAGGTCGATCGCCTTCATCCCGCGGACGAGTCCGTCGGCGGGCTTCATCGAGATGCAGCGCGCCCGGTTCTCGCCGAGGTGCTGGGCGACCTCGGTGATGATGTCGATCTTCATCGTGGAGAGGTTCTCCGGGTCGACGACCCGGACCGCGTTCAGGATCGTCGGGAGGTGGCCCGCGGGGAACTCGACGTCCACGACCGGGCCGATGACCTGGACGACCGTGCCTTCAACTGCCATCTTCGACCTCTTCCTGTCTTCCCGCTTCTTGGATGTTCTCTCCCGGTCGTGGAGGGGGATTGGGGGAACCGGGACGCGGGTTCCCCTGATTCATTGGAGCCCCGCCGCGCCCGAGACGACCTCGATCAGTTCCTTGGTGATGCGCGCTTGCCGGGCGCGGTTGTACGTCAGCGTCAGCGAGTCGATGAGATCGCCTGCGTTCTTCGATGCGGAGTCCATCGCCGTCATCCGGGCGGCGTTCTCGGCTGCGTTCGACTCCAGGAGGGTCCGGTAGACCTGGAACTCCAGATGACGGGGGACGAGCCGCCCGAGGATCGTCTCCGGAGAGGGTTCGTAGAGGTAGTCCGTCGAGGGCGCCGCAGTTCCGACCGGCAACTCTACGGGAAGAAGGCGCTTCGTCCGGACGACCTGCGAGAGGACGCTCTTGAACTCGTTGAAGATGACGTAGACGGCATCCGTCTCTCCCGAGATGAAGAGGCCGGCCGCCTTCCGTGCGATCTCCGCTGCGGTGTCGTGCCCGAACTTCGAAAAAATGCCGGGCCGCGCGTCGAGGATCTCGAAGCTCCGCCGCTTCCAGAAGTCGACTGCCTTGCGGCCGAGGGCGAACAGCTTGACCTCGGTGATGCCGCGCTCTCTGGCCTCTCGGAGGAACGCTCCGACGGACCGGTTGACGTTGGCGTTGAAGCCGCCGCAGAGCCCCTTGTCGCCCGAAACGACGATGAGAACGATTCTCTTTTCCGCCCGCTGCTCGAGCAGCGGATGGAGCGGCGAGCCGTCCTCTTTGGGCGGAACCCGCAAGGCGACCGACGCCAGCGTCGCCTCGAGGGCGTTGGCGTACGGGCGCGCGGCGATGACGCGGTCCTGGGACCTTCGGAGCCGCGAGGCGGCCACCATCTTCATCGCCTTCGTGATCTGCTGCGTGTTCTTGACGCTGCGGATCCGGCGGCGGAGGTCGATGAGGCTGGCCATGTCAGGAGAGCTTCGCCTCCGGCTTCTCGGCCAGGAAGAGCGACTTCGCCTCGCCGACCGCGGCCCGGAGCGTCTTGTCGATCTCGTCCGTCATCTTCGACGCCTTCCGGACGTCGGCAAGGAGGGCGGCCTTCTGCGACGTCAGGTACTTGTGGAGCGTGACCTCGAACGGCAGGACCGCCTCCACGCGCAGATCGTCGAGGAAGCCTTTCACGCCGGCGAAGACGGACGCGATCTGAAGCACGACGTCCATCGGAACGTACTGGTTCTGCTTCAGGATCTCCACGAGCCGCTGGCCGCGGGCCAGCTGCGCCTGCGTCGCCTTGTCGAGGTCGGAGCCGAACTGGGCGAAGGCGGCCAGTTCGCGGTACTGCGCGAGGTCGAGGCGGAGGGTCCCGGCGATGGCCCGCATGACGCGGATCTGCGCCGAGCCGCCGACGCGCGACACCGAGATGCCGACGTTGATGGCGGGGCGGACGCCCGAGTAGAAGAGGTCGGACTCGAGAAAGATCTGTCCGTCCGTGATCGAGATGACGTTCGTCGGGATGTAGGCCGAGACGTCCCCTGCCTGCGTCTCGATGATCGGAAGCGCCGTGAGCGACCCGCCCCCCTTCTCGTCGTTCAGCTTCGAGGCGCGCTCGAGGAGGCGGCTGTGAAGGTAGAAGACGTCGCCCGGGTACGCCTCGCGACCCGGCGGCCGGCGCAGGAGGAGCGAGATCTCCCGGTAGGCGGCCGCTTGCTTCGAGAGGTCGTCGTAGATGCAGAGGGCGTGTCCGCCGTTGTACAGAAAGTACTCGCCCATCGCGCAGCCGGCATAGGGGGCGATGTACTGGAGCGGCGCCGGGTCGGAGGCGGAGGCGGCGACGATGATGCTGTGCTCCATCGCGCCGTTCTGCTCGAGCGTCTGGACGACCTGCGCGACCGTGGAGTTCTTCTGGCCGATCGCGACGTAGACGCAGATGACGCCGGTCCCCTTCTGGTTGATGATCGCGTCGAGGGCGAGGGCCGTCTTTCCCGTCTGGCGGTCGCCGATGATCAGCTCGCGCTGGCCGCGGCCGATCGGGATCATGGAGTCGATCGCCTTGATGCCGGTCTGCATCGGCTCCTTGACAGGGCGGCGGTCGACGACTCCCGGCGCGGTCCGCTCCATCGGGTAGAAGGTCTTCGTGTCGATCGGCCCCTTGCCGTCCACGGGAAGGCCCAGCGGATTGACGACCCGGCCGACGAGCGCCTCCCCGACCGGGACGGAGATGATCTTCTTCGTCCTCCGGACGGTGTCCCCCTCGCGGACCTTGGTCGTCTCCCCCATCAGGACGCAGCCGACGTTGTCCTCCTCGAGGTTCAGCGCGAGGCCGTAGACGCCGTTCGGGAACTCGAGCAGCTCGCCGGACATGACCTTCTCGAGGCCGTAGACGCGCGCGATGCCGTCGCCGACGGAGATGACGGTTCCGACCTCGGCGATTTCGAGGCCCTCGGTGAGGCCCGAAAGCTGGGCCTTGATGATCTCGGTGATTTCGTGGGCTGTGATGTCGGCCATAGTCTGTTTCTCACGTGCGCGCCGGCTTCGCCGGCGGCGTTCTATGCGTGCGTTCCTTCGTGCAAGGCCGCCCGCACGCGCTGAAGGCGCGTGGAGAGCGACGTGTCGTACACCTCGCTGCCGACTTTCACGACGAATCCGCCGAGGAGGGAGGGATCTGCCTCGGAGACGAGGCGGACCGTTCGGCGGGTCCGACCCTCGAGGGCTTTCCTGAGCGCCTCGGCATCACCGCTATCGAGCAGCCTGGCAGAGCGGACCCGCGCCTGAACGACGTTCTCCTCGCGGTCGAGCCTCTCGCGGATGGCCGCGATCACCTCGGCAAGATGGGTCAGGCGCCGGTTGGCGAGGAGGACCCGGAGCATCCGGGCCGAAAGGGGCCCCATTCCGAGCCGGAGCGCGACCGCGTCCAGGAGCGCGGCCTTCATGGCGCGGTCGACCGCCGGATTTCGAAGCAGCTCGCGCAGGTCGGCGGCGGCGGCGAGCGCCCGCGAGAAGCCCTCCAGGTCCGGCAGCAGCGCCGCGACGGCCTGCGGGGAGCCGGCCACGGAAAGGAGGGCGTCGACGTACGGTCTCGTGAAGCCGGCCGCCACCTTTCCCTTCCTCCCTCAGCCCTTCGCCGTCGAGACGGCCGCGACGCCCTCGGAGACGAGCCGCTTCTGATCCTCGAGGGTGACCTGCCGCGCCAGGAGATCGCGGGCGATTTCGAACGCCAGGTCGCCGGCGTAGCCGGTCAGCTCGCTCCGGGCGTGCCGGACCCGGCTCTCGATCTCCCCTTTCGTCCTCGAGAGGATCCGGCCCGTCTCGTCCTCCGCTTGGGCGAGAAGCGCCGCGTGTTCCGCCTCGGCGTCGCGTTTTGCGGCGCTCTTCAGGTTCGAGAGCTCGGTGTCGATCTGCGACAGGCGGGCCGACAGCTCGGCCGCGAGCGCTTCGGCCCGACGCCGGTTCTCCTCCGCCTTTTCCAGCGTCCTGGCGACCTCGGCCCGCCGCTCGCCGAAGAAGGACGAGAGCGGCTTCCTCAGGAGCCACCACATCAGGCCGAAGAAGAGGACGAGGTTGGCCGTCTTCCAGACGACGACCGGGAGCCCGAGAAAGAGGTCGGAGGTGCCCCCTTCGGCGGAGAGAAGGAGGGCGACGGGAACCAAGAGCGCACTCACGCGATCTTCCGTCCGAGCGCCCGGGAAGCGATCTCCGCCGCCATGGCGTGCGCCTCGCTGCGGAGCTGTTCGCGGGCCGCCGCGACCTGCGCGTCGAGGCTCCGCTGCGCGTCGGTCGCAGCGGTGCGGGCCTTCTCGCGGGCGGCCTCGAGAATCTCCTGCCGCCGCGCGTTCGCCGCCAGGCGGGCGGCGTCCTTCGCGAGCATCGCCTCGCGCCGAGCCTCCGTCAGGCGGCGGTCGATCTCCGCAAGGGTCTCCTTCTCGTTCTCGAGCGCTTTCGCGAGCGCGTCGCCGGCCGATGCGACCGTCTTCTCCCGCTCCTCGAAGATCCCGCCCAGCGGCTTGAAGACGCTCTGGCGAAGCACCCAGTAGGTCGCCCAGAAGAGCGCCGCGACGACGATGAGCGACAGATCCGGCAGTTGAACCATGAGGAGCCCGGCCCGCCCGATGGGCACCGAAGGGCCCCGTTCGAGATGGGAAGACGGGATCT